>VHBD01000032.1 GCA_016872125.1 Sphingomonadales bacterium | reverse complement strand
AAATCAATGACTTCGGCATCGATACCTTCCTGCGCCAAGGCTTCGGCAGCGGCGAGGGTAACCTTCATCATTTTGTTGTACGATACCAGGGTAACCTGGTTCCCGGGGCGTTTGATTTCGGCCTTCCCGATAGGAATGAGGTACTCTTCCTCGGGGACTTCGCCCTTATCCCCGTACATCTGTTCGGATTCCATGAAGATTACCGGATCTTCATCGCGGATAGCGCTTTTGAGGAGTCCTTTGGCATCGTAGGGATTGGATGGGGAAACGACTTTCAGCCCTGGAACATTGGCATACCAGCTTTCGAAGACCTGGGAATGTTGGGCGCCTAGGGAGCCTGCTGAGCCCGAAGGTCCGCGAAAAACAATGGGTACCGTGAATTGCCCCCCGGACATGTTGAGCATTTTGGCGGCTGAGTTGACGATTTGGTCGATGGCCACCAACGAGAAATTAAAAGTCATGAATTCAATGACCGGACGCAAGCCGTTCATGGCCGCACCGACCCCTATGCCCGCAAAACCGAGCTCAGCAATGGGGGTGTCAATGATTCTTTTGGGACCGAATTCGTCCAAAAGCCCTTGGCTGACCTTGTAGGCCCCGTTATACTCGGCAACCTCTTCTCCCATCAGGAAAACCCTGTGGTCGCGAATCATTTCTTCTCGCAGAGCTTCTCGCAGCGCCTCTCTGAATGCAATTTCCCTCATCTTTGGTTTTTAGCGAGGCAAAAATAAACTTTTTTGGGAACGGAAAGGGGGAATAAGGGATTTTTTTGCATTGCTCAGGGTCACCAAGGCTAATTTTAAAAGGTGAATTCCATCCTGCGCGCTTTCGTTCTGGTTCTGCTCTTTGCAGCAGGAGGGGTCTTGACATACCTGGCCCAGCGTTACGAAGAAGAAAACCCCATGGCTTCGGTTCGCTTGCTCACTCCAAGGCAATGGGTTCAGGTCTCTGTTTCTCCCGAACTTAGGACATTGCGCTCACCAGCAATCACTCAAGGAGAAATCCCATTGAAAGGAGAAATCTCAATGGATTCGGTACTTCGACCTTCGGATTCGCTGATGAAAGCGTTTCGGAATATCCCAGTATTGCCAGTGGACACCCTGCGCTGGCGTTTATGGAATGAATGCTGTGGCTTTGATCTGCAATACCCGGTACGCCTCCAAAGCGAAGCCCTTCTTCAAACCATTGCCCGCCAGGGGGGAGAAGATTGGGCCTTGGTGGTCCCCGAGGATCATTTGAGCATGTGGAGGTGTATTTTGGAGAACAATCCACGGGTAGAATTGTATCCTAAAATGTAACTTCGTGCGTTGTTGATCGGGTGTATTCCCAGTTCAGACGTCGTTTAATTCTCCTTGACCTTGCCTCAGTCTCCTTCTTTTAAGTTTCCCTTGCACTGGTTGTTGGCATGTTTGCTGATGACCGTATGGCAGGTGTCATGGGCCGCGTCCAATTTCCAAGGCTTTGTCGCCAACCGTGGACAATGGCCGGATCAAGTCATTGCTCGGGCCGATTTGCCAGGGCTCAGGTTGTTTGTGGAGCGAGATGCTTTGGTTTGGGTCGCCTATCAATCGGAAGGTTGCCACGGGTCCCCCAAAGGGGAGGAAAGGCATTTGGAAGGACATGCTTGGAGAAGCAAGTTTTTGGGGGCGCAGTGGACGGGCCAAGGCCTTCAATGGACCGACAGTTTGACCTATACGGTCAATATGCTGTACGGTAACGATCCAAGGCATTGGGGGAGCAATATTGTTCCTGTTCGTGAAATTCGTATACCTGATTTTTATCCCGGCATCGATTGGGTGTTGAAGTTGGGTGAGACTTTTAAGTATGAATTTCATGTCAGGCCAGGTGCGGACCCAAGCCGTATTCGCATGGTTGTGGAGGGGGTTCGTACTTCGAAGGCATCGGACGGGAGACTGGTTTATGCAAGTTCGTTGGGGACATTCCACGAGGATGCGCCTGTGTCATGGACTCTTCAAGAGAATGCCTCCCAAACCAAGACCCCTGTGTTCTCGAAGTGGCAGAAACGCAACGGAACATGGGGGTATGCGTTGGATAGTTACCCTGCGGGGGAGCTTTTGGTGATTGATCCTCGCATGGTCGGGGCTACCTACAGCGGTTCCCAAGTGGATAATTGGGGTTATACCGCAACCTACGATAATGCAGGAAATATGTATTTGGGGGGCATTGCTTTTGGCCCAGGCTATCCAACCAGCATGGGTGCTTTTCAGGCAACCTATGCGCCCGGTCAACCTTCCGGAGGCCTCTCCCATTATGATATAGCCATTAGCAAATTCTCGGCCAATGGTGGCCAGCAATTGTACGCCACCTACCTCGGGGGATCGGGTCAAGAGAAACCCTCCAGCATGGTCTTCGACGAAAACAGCCAGTCCTTGTTGGTGTTTGGTAGAACCAACTCCACCAATTTCCCAACCACAGCGGCAGCCTACCAAAGCTTTTTGCGTGGAGGTTACGATTTGTTGGTGACTCGATTATCGAGTAGCGGGGGAATGTTGGCCTCGACCCTTTTGGGCGGAACGGGCAACGACGGATTAAACCAAGTTGGAACACATTACACCACAAGTTCCTTGCAATTCAATTACGGAGACGATGCCCGCGGTGAAATTGCCTTGACCTCATCCGGAGAAGTTTTGCTAGCTTCCAACACCGAATCCAGTAATTTTCCGGTCAGTACGACGACGGGCACCGTGCAGTCCGCTTTGGGTGGCTCGCAGGACGGCCTGATCGCCAAACTTTCTCCCAACCTCAATCAACTTTTGTTCTCAAGCTATCTCGGGGGGGGGAGCATGGATGCCGCATATTCGGTGAAAGCGGGTGGGGGTGACACCGTTTTTGTGTTAGGATCTACATTCTCTGCAACTACTTTTTTCCCGGCTATAAGTAGAGGTTATGATCCCAGCCATAACGGTTCCTCGGACGGTTTTGTGATGGCCTTGAAGACAGGGACTCCCCCCTTTAGCAGTCCCGGAGTTATTTCCAAAACCTTCTGTGGAACAAGTGCTTACGATCAGAATTTCTTGTTGGAGCGGGATTTTTCGGGAAATATTTATGTGAGCGGTGTCTCCACGGGCAATATTCCGCGCTTTGGTACCCGGTATTTTCAAGCGGGGGCCAAACACTATGTTCAGAAATTCAGTCCTTTATTGGATACTATGGTATGGTCGGCTCCATTCATTTTGCCAACCGTCAACGGTGTACCTCAAACCGCAGGACCAACCTTATCCCCCACTGCTTTCTTGGTGGATCGTTGTGGCAAAATCTATCTATGTGGATGGGGGGGTAACGTGAATCAAGCCTTAAACACCAATATTCAATCCATGAGCGGGCTTCCGGTGACGCCCAATGCCTTTCAGTCCGGTACCACCGGGAGTGATTTCTATTTGATGGTCCTGGGTCCTGATGCAGATACCTTGGTTTATGCAACCTACATGGGGGGGTCCATTTCCAGCGAACATGTGGACGGGGGAACCAGCCGTTTTTCGCCTGAGGGCATTGTCTACCACGCGGTTTGCGCAGGTTGTGGTGGGAATTCGGATTTTCCGGTAACCTCCACAGCGGTGTACCCCTTCAACCAATCCAACAATTGCAATGCCTTGGTTTTCAAGTTGGACCTGGAGCTTGTTCGTCCCCGAGCTGTGTTGAGAATTACCCCGGGAGATACCAATGTATGCGTTGGTTCCCCCATCCTCTTCGAAAATCGAGGCACCGTAGGCAATTCGCAGCAATGGCAAATTGCCCAGACAGGGCAAGCCCCTGTTCACACGGCTCAATCCACGAATACATCCTTTACGTTTACCTCACCCGGTGTTTATAATGTACGCTTGATTGTGGAGGGTTGCCAGCGTTACGATACTGCGTATCGAACGGTGGTAGTTTCCAATCCGCCTGTTATACGGAAATTTTCACCACCCCCGGCATGTCCTGGCGATACCGTGTGGTTGAGGATTGATTCCTTGGATGTTAATGGAAACATATTGACAATCAGTTGGTTATCAAATCTATTTTTGTTGCCGTCTTCAGGATCTTCGTATCGACGTCAGGCGATTATTGCCGGGACGCGTTGGTTTTATTTTGATGTTTTTTCATCTTCAGGATGTGTTTTGAGGGATAGTATTCAAGCCCAAACCGCACCTCCTAAACCCGTATTTGCTCAAGATACTTTGCGTTGGTGTTGGGGGACCTCTGCAAGTTTGAGTGCATTGCCGGGATACTCATCGTACCGTTGGGCAACTGACATTGAAATCAACAACATCAATCAAGCGACTCAGGATTTTAATCTCCTGCAACCTCGTTGGGTAACCTGCAGGATCTACGATGATACTTGTTTTCACGTGGACTCCGTGTACCTCCTTCCGGAAATCACCCTGGCGGTTAGCCTGGGGCCTGATATTTATTTCTGTGGTCAAGTGTCACGTACCATCGTTCCGGTCGGAGGCACTGCTTTTGTGTGGTCGGATGGCAGCACAGGTTCGACCTATGCCCTCAATGCTGGCGCAAGTGGTTTGATCTGGGTAATTGCTACCGATCCAAACGGATGCAGAAGTCTTCCGGATACCTTGCGGTATTTTGACGACCCCGTGTCAGCCACCATTAATTTAGAACCCGCGGATACGGCCTATGCCCCGCAATCGGTTTCCTTCAGTTCAACGCTAACGAGCAACGTAGATTCGGTTTATTGGTTTTTTGGAGATGGGAATTATAGCTTTAATCCAAACGTTGTTCACACATACACCGATACAGGGACTTTTGATGGGTATATGGTGGCCATTTCACGGAGGTCCGGGTGTAGAGACAGTATTCCATTCAGAATGGTGGTGGACACTGTGATTTTGGACTATCCTAATGCTTTTCTCCCAGGAAGCATGGGGGAAAATGCGCTTTTTCGCTCTTTTTACCGAAACCTTCGGGAGGTTGAATTCACCGTTTTTGACCGTTGGGGGCAGATACTGTTCGAGACCAAGGATCCTGAGGTGAATTGGGATGGTAAATCCAAAGGGCAGGACGTTATGGCAGGAACCTATGTCTATATGGCCAAAGGAATTGGCAAGAATAGGGCGGAATACCTTAGAAAAGGTCTTTTACATCTTATTCGGTAGGGTTTTTTGAGCCCTTGCAGAGCCTATATTTGCGTCGCCTTGACTCAGCGATGCTGGCAATGGCCGGCTCCCTTGGTTGCTTAGGGGCTTGAAATAGATTCCGTAGCTCAGCAGGTAGAGCAATACACTTTTAATGTATGGGTCCTGGGTTCGAATCCCAGCGGAATCACTGGATTTTTGGAGGTTTGGAATGGAAGATGGGGAGTTAAATTGGGTTGGATTGGGTTTGGTGTATTTTCTTGGTTAAATTTGATTCTTACTCTTTTTAATTGGAAATTGTTATGGATTTTTTCCCAAAGAAGGCTATTCAACTTTTGTTTAGCCTTCTGGCTTACTTTTTAATGCCTCATTCGCTAAGGGGTCAGGGGACGGCACTGAGGTTGATTTCGGATACGACTTGCAACGGGAGAGTTCAATTGCATGTGGTGGCGCAACAAATGCCTGCCATCAATGCCCTAACACTTGCTATTCCTTACGATACCCTGGCATTGACCTTTGATACCCTGATTCGAAGACATCCACGGCTCAATAATGGCGGCTTCAATCCTAGAAACCCCGTAAGAGGCATGGTTTTCTCTTGGTTTATTACCGATTCGGTGATATTTGGTACGGATACGTTGCTGACCATGCGTCTTCGTTCCGCTCCTGATCGTGGGGGTACCTTTAATATGGACCCGGGTTTCTTTTTTTGTGGTTTGAACAATGTACCGGTCCCCCTTAATCGCTTTGGTTGTACTTGGCGTTCCCAGGGCCCTGAACCACCTCTTACCACAGGGCCACCGCAAGCACAGGGTGTTGGGAGTAATACTTTTTTATTTTCGTACCTCCCGGGCTATTGTACCGATACTATACTTTTTCAATGGAGTCGTAACAATTATTTTTCACAATCCTTAACGACCACGGTTTATGTGGGCCGTTCACAACGCATTCCCGCTTCATGGTCACAGGCCTTTTTGGGATTTAATGTTCCGGGAGGGGACAGTGTTTTGTTTTGGCGATGGGCGACAATCCTTCGGGGGGATACGGTTGCTGGTACAATCTCTCGATTGGTTCTTCCCCCTTGCAATGCCCAAGGGGTTCCTGTCTTGAGTGTTTCAGGTTCAACTTCCTTCTGTCAGTCCGAGTCGGTTACCCTGAGCATTCCTTCCCAGCCATTTTGGACCTATCAGTGGTTCAATGGCACTTTACCCTTATCCGGTGCTATTTCCAATGTCTATACCGCAACAACGAGTGGAAATTATTCGGTCCGCATCATAGATGGTTCCAATTGTGTGGGGCAGTCTCAGACTCTTTCTGTCAATGTATGGCCTGCACCTTCTACGACAATACTCCCTTCGGGGACATTGTCTATTTGTCAAGGGGATACTTTGGGATTATTTACAACCTTCAATCCAGGTTCGACCTACCAATGGTTTCTTAACAACATATTGATTAGTCAGGCTACGGCCTCAAATTTGCCTGTATTTCAACCGGGCTTGTATTCTGTCAGGGAGGTGTCTGCTCAAGGTTGTTCAGCATTATCCCCTCCTGTTCAAGTTTTCGTTCGACCAAATTCAGGCAACTCAATAATTGCTTCGATATGTCAGGGTCAATCCTATGCCTTCGGAGCTCAGATATTGGCTGCCACAGGTACCTACACCCGGACAGTTCCTTCTGCGAACGGCTGCGATTCGGTGATTACGTTAACGCTGACGGTGAGGCCGAACAGCACAGCTTCGTTGTCAGCAACGATATGCCAGGGGCAGTCCTATGCCTTCGGGACGCAGACCTTGACGGCAACGGGGAATTACTCGCGCACCATTCCGGCTGCTAACGGATGCGATTCGGTGATTTCGTTAACGCTGACGGTGAGGTCAAACAGATCGTCTGCTGTATCGGCGGGGATATGTCAGGGGCAGTTCTATGCCTTTGGAAATCAGACATTGACGGCGGCAGGTAATTACACGCGCACTATTCCAGCGGCGAACGGTTGCGATTCGGTGATTTCGTTAACGCTAACGGTGAGTCCGAACAGCACAGCATCGTTGTCAGTAACGATATGCCAAGGACAGTCCTATGTCTTTGGAACTCAAATATTGACGGCGGCAGGGAATTACACGCGCACCATTCCTGCATCAAATGGCTGCGATTCGGTGATTACGTTAACGCTGACGGTGAGGCCGAACAGTACCTCTGTTATTTTGGCCGGGATATGCCAGGGGCAGTCCTATGTCTTTGGAGCTCAAACATTGACAGCGGCAGGGAATTATACGCGTACGATACCAGCGTCGAATGGGTGCGATTCGATTGTAACATTAAACCTAAGCGTGAAGTCGAACAGCAGTTCGACGATTTCAGTCACGATATGTGAGGGTCAATCGTATTCCTTTGGTACTCAAATCTTGAATACGGCGGGAACCTATATCCGCACCTTGGTTGCCGCGAACGGTTGCGATTCGGTGATTACGCTCAATTTGGCTCTTGTATCAGGGGGTAGTTCATCGACGAGTGCCTGGATATGCCAGGGTCAGGGATACAATTTTGGTTCTCAGAATGTAACATCGGCGGGCCTGTACAGCCGGGTTGTTCCGGGTGCTAACGGATGTGATTCGATGATTTCATTAACGTTGACGGTCAGGCAGAACAGCGCATCAGCGGTATCTGCGGGGATATGCCAAGGGCAGTCCTATGTCTTTGGGGCGCAGACCTTGACGGCAGCAGGCAATTACACGCGCACCATTCCAGCATCAAATGGATGCGATTCGGTGATTACGTTAACGCTGACGGTGAGGCCGAACAGCACAGCATCGTTGTCAGCAACGATATGCCAGGGGCAGTCCTATGTCTTCGGAACGCAGACCCTGACGTCAGCGGGCAATTACACGCGCACCGTTCCAGCGGCTAACGGCTGCGATTCGGCCATTACATTAACGTTGACGGTGAGGCCGAACAGCACCTCTTTTATATCGGCCGGGATTTGCCAGGGGCAGTCCTACGTCTTTGGAAACCAGGCCCTGACGGCAGCGGGTAATTACACGCGCACCATTCCAGCGGCGAACGGATGCGATTCGGTGATTACGTTGGGATTGTCGGTCGGTACTGCAAACATCACTTCGATTACAGCGTCCATTTGTTTTGGACAGACCTATTTGTTTGGAGGAAATGTGTTGAGCTTATCAGGTCAATATTCGGATACGATTTCGGTGAGTGGTTCCTTATGTGATTCCATAGTGAGATTGCAATTAACGGTCGTGGGTTCTCTTAGTCAATTGATTACTGCGACCATATGCCAGGGGCAGTCCTATCTGTTTGGAAACCAGACACTTACGGTAGCAGGTAATTACACGCGTACGATATCAGCGTCGAACGGATGTGACTCGATATTAACATTAAACCTAAGTGTGAGGCCGAACAGTAGTTCGGCGATTTCAGTGACGATATGCGAAGGGCAATTGTATTCTTTTGGCGCTCAAATTTTGAATGCGCCGGGAATCTACACCCGCACCTTGGTTGCTTGGAACGGTTGTGATTCGGTGATTACGCTCAATTTAGCGGGTGTGTCGGGGGGTAGTTCATCAACGAGCGCCTGGATATGCCAGGGTCAGGGGTATAATTTTGGTTCTCAGAATTTAACATCGTCGGGCCTTTACAGCCGGGTTGTTCAGGGTGCTAACGGCTGCGATTCGGTGATTTCGTTAACGCTGACGGTGAGGCCGAACAGCGCATCAGCGGTATCTGCGGGGATATGCCAAGGGCAGTCCTATGCATTCGGAACACAGACCTTGTCAACCGCAGGCAATTATACGCGCATCATTCCAGCGGCTAACGGCTGCGATTCGGTGATTACGTTAACGCTGACGGTGAGGCCGAACAGCACAGCTTCGTTGTCAGCAACGATATGCCAAGGACAGTCCTATGCATTCGGAACGCAGACCCTGACGTCAGCGGGCAATTATACGCGTGCGATACCAGCGGCTAACGGATGCGATTCGGTGATTTCGTTAACGCTCACGGTGAGGCCGAACAGCACAGCATTGTTGTCAGCAACGATATGCCAAGGGCAGTCCTACGTCTTTGGAACCCAGACGCTGACCGTAGCAGGGAATTACACGCGCACCATTCCAGCGGCTAACGGATGCGATTCGGCAATTACGTTAACACTGACGGTGAGGCCGAACAGCACAGCATCGTTGTCAGCAACGATATGCCAAGGACAGTCTTATATCTTCGGAACGCAGACCTTAACGGCTGCAGGCAATTACTCGCGCACGATTCCTGCAGTGAACGGCTGTGACTCGATAATAACTTTAAACCTAAGCGTGAGGCCGAACAATAGTTCGACGATTTCGGCTTCGGTTTGCCAAGGCCAATCCTATACCTTTGGCTCTCAATCCTTGAATGTACCGGGAACATACACCCGCACCTTAGTCGCTGCGAACGGTTGCGATTCGGTGATTACCTTGAATTTATCCTTTAGGCTAAACAGTATAACCACGATTCAAGACAGCATTTGCTTTGGAAGTTTCTATATTTTTGGGGTACAGGTTTTGACAAGCAGTGGAATTTATACCCAAAGCCAACAGTCGGCTAACGGTTGCGATTCTTTGACGGTACTGACCCTTACGGTTTTGCCAAACAGCGCTGCGTCCTTGCAAGCAACCATTTGTCAGGGCGATTATTATTGGTTTGGAGGAGATACCTTGAGAAATCCTGGATTTTATAACGATACTTTGGTTGCGGTTAATGGTTGTGACTCGGTCGTCATTTTGCAACTTAGGGTGAACAGTGCGCCACAGGCAACTCTAATTGCTTTGGGAAATACGGTGTTATGCCAAGGGGACTCGGTCACCCTATCGGCGGGGTCTGGCCTCAATTTAATTTACGCTTGGCGTCGAAACGGTGTTATGATAACTGCAGCGTCCTCTTCGATATACCAAGCGACTTTGGTTGGGTCGTATCAGGTATTGATCACCGATACCAACGGCTGTTCATCTTGGTCGAATACTCTCAATGTACAGGTCAATCCACGGCCTCAGCCTGTAGCATCTTTAAGTGGGAGAATCCTTAGCCTGAGTGGTGGTCCTTTCGTTAGTTACCAATGGTATCGAAATTCGGTGGCGATCGTGGGCGCGACTATGACAACCTATACAGCCGATTCGGGTGGGGTCTATGCTTGTTTGGTTTCCCAAGGGGGATGCAGTGCATTGTCGAACCTGGTAACAGTTTTTGGTGTTGGTTTTGAGTCGCTGGAACAAGCGCAGTGGTGGTTTTACCCGAATCCAAGCCGTGGAATGTTGATGTTGAGAGGGGCGGCCGCCTCCAGCGCTTACCTCATTGACCTAGGGGGTCGTCGTGTTTTCCTGAATGTTCAACCTTCCTCGTCTATGGGTAATACTCTTGGAATGGAGGATCAAGCATTGGACTTGGGGGATGTGCCTAGCGGTGTCTATTGGGTAGAATTATTCGGTGACAAGAATCGCTTTTTGGGCCGAAGGAAACTCATCCGCATAATGGACTAAACTTATTTTTCAAACTTAAGTTTAAGATTGGAGAAGCACCTATTGAATTGGGAAATTGATTTTGTTGTAAGGGAGCAAGCCATGTCTATGGTTGGCGATGGATTCAAGGTTTTTCACCTTTTCCCTGGGGCCAAGGCGAGTATGCAGCGCATGGACCCATTTCTGATGCTGGACTACAATCCACCTTGGGAAATTCCACCTTCCAACAAGCCACGGGGTGTGGATGTGCATCCTCACCGAGGTTTCGAAACGGTCACTTTCGTCTTCAGCGGGGAGGTATCCCATGCGGACAGCTCGGGAAACTTTGGGACGATCGGACCTGGAGAAATTCAATGGATGCATGCCGCTTCTGGGATTCTCCACAAAGAATATCAATCCGAGCAATTCACCAGGGAAGGCGGAGTCTTTCACATGGCTCAATTATGGGTGAATCTCCCATCCCATCGTAAGAAAGACGCACCAAGTTATTGCTCTATACTTCGTGACCAAATTCCTGTCTTGGAAAAAGGGGGTGGTAAAATGGCGTTGGTTGCCGGGAGCCTAGCAGAGGATGATGAAGGGGTCTTGCGCTTCGTGAACTCATCATCTACAGATAGGAATGCAATCCAAGGCCCAGGGCCCGTTTGCAGTCCCATTCTTGCGGCGATCATGGATTGGGCTTCTTCGGAATATGAGCCGGCCTTGGACATTCCTTCTCATTTCACGTTGTTGGCCCTGGTGATGAATGGGACCTTGGGGGGACAGCATGAAGGGGTTAAGGCGGGTGATTTGCTTGTATTTCAACCGGCTGGGGACCATTGGAATTCACGAGAAGGGGATGGGCCTCAAGAACTCGGGCATTCCCTTTTGAGCCTTGAAGCAAGGCCAGGGACCAAGGTGCTCTTGTTGGCAGGGGAACCGTTGGGAGAACCCATAGCCGCCTACGGGCCATTTGTCATGAATTCGGCTGATGAGATCCATGAAGCCTTTGAGGACTTTAGGAATGGGCGCTTCGGCACCTTGGGTTTTTTTCCACATTGAGCCGTTGATATCCGTTTCTTAACATTTGGAAGGCAATTTGCGGCCTACTTTTAAGGATCAAAATCAAATCCTTATGAAAGTTCTTTTTACCCTAAAATCAAGTCGTTGGGTGCTAATCATTTTGTTGGCCCTTGGTTCGGTGTTTCAATCCAATGCTCAAGGAACGGATACCCTCGCGACTTGGGAATTGACCGGCATTCCAACGACAACTCCGGCATGGGGGGCATCTCCGCTGGCTGCTCAGAATGTTTCGTCTGCTGTGACCACATCGGGTTGGAC
>VHBD01000031.1 GCA_016872125.1 Sphingomonadales bacterium | reverse complement strand
AAATTACGCAGCGCAACGGAATTGTATTTATGGGTAGTTTGATGGAGGCAGATGCCTCAAAATTGGTATTGAAAGGAAAAGATGGCCTAGAAAGCACGATAAATTTTCCTGAAATCAAAGAAGCCAAGGTGGTTCTTTTTTAAAAATTGTTATACAAATATCTATTATACAAAAAAAGATTCCAACTCCACATTCAAAAACAAAATTCAAGAGCGCGCTATCCTCGCCCATTACCTATAATTCTTTATTTAAAAATACTTTTATTACCTTGTTATGGCTGTTAAAACCAAACCCCAACCCGTCAATCAAAATCAAGTTCTGATTACCTCTTTCTCTGAATTCAAAGAGTTTAGGAACATTGATCGTGCAACCATGATGAGAATTATGGAAGATGTTTTTCGAAGCATGGTGAAGCGCAAATTTGGAACAGACGAGAACTTTGATGTCATTTTGAATACCGAAAAGGGCGATCTTGAAATTTGGCGCAACAGGGAAATCGTTGAGAATGATTCGGAAGAATTGGGAATGCCGGATAAGATTTCTTTGGATGAAGCACAGTTAATAGAGCCTGATTTCGAGGTCGGTGAAGAGGTATCCGACGAAATAAAATTGGAAGATTTCGGTCGTCGTGCGGTACTTGCCGCAAGGCAGACTTTGGTACAACGCATCTTGGAATTAGAGAAAGACAACATTTACAAGAAATACAAGGATAGGGTTGGGGATATCATCACAGGGGAGGTCTATCAAATTTGGAAAAAGGAAATATTGGTCTTAGACGATGAGGGCAATGAGCTGATTTTACCCAAAAACGAACAAATACCCGCTGATTTTTACAAAAAAGGGGATTCCCTCAAGGCGGTAATTCTACGCGTAGAAATGCAGAACATTACCCCTCGAATTATTATTTCGCGGACCGATCCTGCTTTCTTGGCGAGATTAATGGAAATGGAGGTCCCGGAAATCTTTGACGGTTTGATTACTATCAAAAGTATTGTTAGGGAACCGGGCGAAAGGGCCAAAGTCGCGGTGGAAAGCTACGACGATCGAGTCGATCCGGTTGGGGCCTGCGTAGGCATGAAAGGTTCCAGAATCCACGGCATTGTCAGGGAGCTTCGCAACGAGAGCATCGATGTCATCAATTATACCAACAATCTGGAACTCTTTATCCAGCGTGCCATGAGTCCGGCAAGGGTGGTGAGCCTGGAGATTAACAAAGAAACCATGAAGGTCAATGTGTTCCTCAAACCGGATCAAGTTTCCTTAGCCATCGGCAAAGGAGGGCATAATATCCGATTGGCAGCAAAGCTCACGGGCTATGAAATTGACGTGTTCCGGGATGTCCAAGAAGACGATTCCGATGTTGATTTGGATGAATTTTCAGACGAAATTGAGGGATGGGTTCTTGACGAACTCAAGGCCTTGGGTTGCGATACCGCAAAGTCGGTCATCAAAATTGGGTTGGAAGAATTGGTACGACGCACGGAACTTGAAGAAGAAACGGCCGCCCAGGTTTTGGCAATCCTGAGATCTGAATTCGAATAAATCAAGCGTCCCCAGAACATTAAGCTCTATACCTTTTAACCAGACCCCAACAGAATGTCCGAAGGAACCGTCAGAGTCAAAAAAGCCGCAACAGAGTTCAATATCAGTGTTCAGCACTTGGTGGAGTATCTGGCATCCAAAGGATTTAGTGTCGAGTCGAATCCGAATGCCAAGATCTCGGACGAAATGTACCAGGCACTCCTGAGGGATTTTGGTCAGGACAAAAAGATCAAAGAACAAGCCGCTCAGATACATATTGGTAAAGCCGGGAAGGAGGATTTGGTGCTTGACAAGAAATCTGTTAGCCAGTCTCCTAAATCACGGGCTGAACAGAAGGAGGTTCTGATCAAAGGAATGGGAACCAACACAGCCACCACAACGGCCAAGCCCAAGAAGGCAGAACCGGGACTCTCCAAGTCCCCCAAAACTGAAACGGTAGTTCCCGGGCCGGTAAAGAACAAAGACCATATACCTACCCTAGAATCCGTGGTGGAGACCACGGCAGAGCCGGTATCAGGGCTCAGAGTAGTGGGTAAAATTGACTTGTCCACAGAGGCTACCAAAGGCCCAAAAAAATCAAAGAAAAAAAGCGAGTCGTCGGAGGCGGGAGCAACAACGCCCGGCCAGCAACCAATCCCCAATAATCAGTCCCAAGACGAGGGTGCTGAGCCAGCAGTAAAAACCAAGGGAGCCAAATCTACCCCTGCCAAAAAAGAAAATCCAACAGCAGAGATGGAATTTGCGCTTTTGGAAGAGACTGAATCGGAAGGCGAAAAGAAAGAAACTCCGGAGGAATTGGTGCGCGCAGTGGCTGATCGATTGCAAGGAACCACCGTCTTAGGAAAAATAGATGTCAGTCAATTCCAAAAACGTAAGCCGGTTGCTTCTTCAGCGACGGACCAGGTGGGCAAAAGAAAACGTAAAAGAGTTGACGGTAGTACGCCAGAACCCGGAGCTGCGGCAGACCCCAACCAAAAACCCAGCGTCAGCGGTGTAGGCTCGGTTTCGGCAAGGCCGCCCCGAGGTCGCGTTGGTGATCAAGCTGGCCGCCTAGGATCTGCAGGCACTGGTTCTGGCCCTAAAGCTGAACCTACCGAAAAGGAAATTCAAGATCAAATCAAGGCTACTTTGGCCCGTCTCCAAGGCGGGAAGGGAACAGGCAGTCGTGCCAAATTCAAAAAGCAGTTGCGCCGTCTTGAAGGCGAAGAAGCTGCGAACACGGATTCTTCGCAGCAGACAAGCGATGGCAAGACCAAATTGCAACTTACGGAATTTATTACCACGGGGGAATTGGCAGGTTTGATGGATGTTGCTGTAGGAGAAGTCATTATGAAATGCTTCGCCTTGGGCATTGTGGTGACTATAAACCAGCGATTGGATGCAGAAACTATTGTTATCGTAGCCGATGAATTTGGCTTTGACGTAAGCTTCATTTCAGCGGCGGACGATGAGCCCATGTTGGAAGAGCCTAGCGATTCGAACAACATGAAGCCCAGAGCCCCGATAGTTACCATCATGGGTCACGTCGATCACGGTAAGACGTCACTTTTGGATTATATCCGAAATGCTAACGTGATAGCCGGTGAGGCCGGGGGGATTACCCAGCATATCGGAGCATACGAAGTGGCTTTATCCGATGATAAGCATATCACCTTCCTTGATACACCGGGTCACGAAGCCTTTACGGCCATGCGTGCTCGCGGTGCGAAGGTGACGGACATCGTTGTGATTGTGATCGCGGCAGATGACCAGGTCATGCCTCAAACCAAGGAAGCCATTAGTCACGCACAGGCGGCCGGTGTTCCCATGATTTTTGCGATCAATAAAATTGATCGACCCGAAGCCAATGCGGAGAAAATCCGCGAACAATTGTCCGCAATGAATATTTTGGTTGAAAGTTGGGGAGGTAAGTACCAGGACCAGGAAATCTCGGCCAAAAAAGGTTTAAACGTGGATTTGTTATTGGAGAAAATACTCTTGGAAGCCGAAGTTTTGGAGTTAACAGCCGATCCGGACAAGCGCGCCGTTGGTACAGTCATCGAAGCGTCGTTGGACAAAGGTCGAGGTGTAGTGGCCACTGTCTTGATCGAGTCAGGGACTTTGCGTTCCGGTGATCCCATTTTGGCAGGGGCACATTTTGGCCGCGTGAAAGTCCTTCAAAATGAAAGGGGACAGAAAATCAGTCAGGTAGGCCCAGCGCAACCGGTGCAGGTCTTAGGTTTTGCCACCGCGCCAACGTCAGGAGAGCGTTTTTACGTAACGGAAAGCGAATCTGCCGCAAGAGAAATTGGCACGAAGCGTCAACAACTCATGCGCGAACAAGGAATGCGTACCCGCAAACACATTACATTGGACGAAATTGGCCGCCGTCTGGCCATTGGAAACTTCAAGGAATTGAACCTCATCGTCAAAGGGGATGTGGACGGATCGGTGGAGGCCTTGAGCGATTCGTTGTTGCAGCTGTCCACCAAGCAGATCCAAGTGAATGTTATTCACAAAGGCGTTGGTCAAATCACGGAGACCGACGTGATGTTGGCTTCTGCTTCAGATGCCATCATCGTGGGCTTCCAGGTGAGACCGCTTGCCTCGGTTCGACGTCTTGCTGAGCAAGAAGAAATTGATATTCGAACCTATTCCATCATTTACGACGCAATCAACGAAATCAAGAGCGCGATGGAAGGTATGCTAGCCCCCACCGTGGAAGAGAAGGTGGTAGCCAATGTCGAAATCCGCGAAGTCTTCAAGATTACCAAGGTGGGCACGGTAGCAGGCTGCATGGTCTTGGATGGTAAAATCAACCGGAATACCAAGGTCCGCGTGCTCAGAGATGGTGTCGTAATTTATACCGGGGAATTGGCCTCGCTCAAGCGCTTCAAAGAGGACGTCAAAGAGGTGGCCACGGGCTACGAATGCGGGCTTAACATCCAGAATTTCAACGACATCAAAGTTGGTGACTTGATTGAGGGATATGATCGTGTAGAGGTTAAAGCTAAGTTATAATGAGAGAACCGGGACCCTCTTTTTGGGTGGAAACCGGGGCTGCGATTTTGGGAATTTGGGGGGTTTGGGATTTGGGCAGTGGCCTTCGACGCGGTTATCTCAGCGGCCTAGCAAGTACCCTCCTTTATATCTTCTTGTGCGCAGTCAACGGAATCTATGCAGATGCTTTAATCAATGCTTGGTACAGCATCATGGGGGTTGTGGGCTGGTTCTCGTGGAAGCAAAGGCAAGCGGAATCCCAAACTCATCTTGTTCAAGCCATGACTAGTCAGGGCTTGGTTTTGGGATTAGGCTTAGGCATATTGGCCTGGTTCTTCTTTTGGTTTGTACTGAAAAACTATACGGACAGTTCGGTGGTGTTATGGGACACGACTACTTCGGCCTTGGCCATTACCGCGATGCTCTGGATGGCGGCAGGATACCGATGGAATTGGCCTTTGTGGTTGATTATCAATCTAATGTCGGTAGGCCTCTACCTACACAAAGGAATGACACCCACCGCGCTACAATACTGCGTATTTGCGGGATTGGCCGTAAGGGGCTGGTGGAAATGGACCCGCCAGCCCGTTTCTTGAACGACACACCAAGGCCAAGGTTTATTTTCTTAATAAAATATAGACCGAGGTGGTTATAAAGTCTCTAACATAAGGTAACGCCCGAATGATGCCAAATTGTTTGCGCGTTTTCAAGCCAAACTTGTAGGCGTAAATAGGGTTGATTAAGTAATGGACTTCCCGGTGGACAGGCATCGAGCAGGCCTTGGCAACGCGATGCATCCGTTGAATGCCGATTCCGCAATCGTAGATGGAAAGCAATTCATCGCGAGTTTCAGAACTTTGACCGGTGATTCGAATCATTGCATCGTAGGCAGAGCGCGGTAACAGATGTATCCATGGAAATTTCTGTAACCAGCCATCGGCTATTTGTTGGTGCCCCCCAAACGGCATGGTCCAAGGTGGCCAACCAATAAAGAGTAAACCATTATTCTTCAGGAACTTTTGCATTTGCCTCAAGGCCCTTGGCTGATCCGGTAAGTGCTCAATAACGTCCTTGAGGACAATCAAATCAAAACGCCCTGTAAACTCCTTTTCGATATCGGGGTTGTAGATATCCTCAGCTCGGAGGTCCATTTGGCCAGTCAGGGTGTGTGTAGACATCCTTTGCCGACCAAATTCGATTTTGGTTTGGTTCAGGTCAATACCGGTGCCCCGGCATCCTGCCTCCACAAAGGGAAGCAAATTCCCCCCTTCGCCACAACCCAATTCCAAAACCTCCAAGCCTACCCAGCCTTTTCGCGAAGGGTCGATGGTCTGCAGTCCCTCCAAGCAAAAAGGCATGATGCTATTGCGGGCATTGCGCGCCAGGAATTCTAGGTAAAATTCATGATCGTGATGGAAATCGTAAGGCATGATGCTAAACTGTAAATACCGAATCCGAAAATGCTACAAAGAGAGGCCAACTAAGAAAACCTGAATCGATTGGAAAAGTAGATAAACTCCGCAAATTCCGAACACAATCCCTGTACAAAGGTGTATTCTCCTCATAATGAGCGGTGTAAGCCATTGCTTGACCCGATGAGCCGCCAATGAAATGCCTGTCTCCGTTATCAAAATACTCAAAATAATACCCCCAAAAAAGTTCAAACTTTGGTAATAAGTATACTCCAAAACTTGAGACGTGTAGGTTATGATGGCCAACCACGAAATCCAATTGGTCGGATTAAAAAAATTAAGGCTAAATCCCATTCCAAGGTAGAGCCAAGAGGTTTTGCGACCAGAGCTTTGATAGGCTGCCTTGGATTTTCGGAGAATGTTGTTAAGAGCAATTCCTAGTAATAATAAGCCGCCAATGATATGGGCCGAAAGACGAAAATTTATATCAGTTGGCATCAGGTTTACGACGCCAGAAAAGGTGATCAGCAAGAGGAAAATATCTGCGACCACGACCCCCAAGATGAGCATAAAACCTACCAAACGCCCGTGTTCAATACTGTTCTGAATGACCGAAAACATAACGGGCCCAAGGCTAAAGCAAAAGGGGATGCCCACCAGGAGACCTTCCAAAACGGTATGGAGGTAAAACCAGCGCTCACCCATGCCGCAGCGATTGAAAGAAGGAGGTCATCAAGCTGCCGCATTCCTCATGCAGAAGCCCCATGGACCAGGCTGTTTTGGGGTGCAAGAGCGAACCGTGAAGGGTAAAGCCCCGCTTGGGGTCCGAGGCCCCGGCCACAACCCTCCCTATTTGGCTCCAAAACAAAGCCCCAGCACACATCACGCAGGGCTCAAGGGTCACATAGAGGGTGCATTCGTTGAGGTATTTGGAGCTGAGTTGGTGGGTGGCGGCGGTGATCGCTTCCATTTCGGCATGAGCCGTGGGGTCGTTGAGTTGCTCACAACGGTTATGACCCCGCCCGATTATTTTGCCTCCGTGGACAATGACCGCCCCGACCGGAATTTCGCCCATGCGGTAGGCTTGCCGTGCCAAGCGTAAGGCTTGTTCCATGTAATATTCGTCGCCTTCGGAACCGAGCATTTTCAAAGATAGGCTTGAGCCCTGCCCTCAGCGAAGCGCTAAGGGCGCGAAAGTTCTATTTTTGTGGGCTATTCTCCTTATTTATGCTACGAACTCACCGCTGCGATGAATTGAACCTGGCCCATACGGACCAAAGCGTAACCCTCTGCGGATGGGTGAGCAAGATCAGGGACAAAGGGGGCTTGATCTGGGTGGATTTGAGGGATCGCTATGGGCTCACCCAATTGGTTGCCGAAGAAGGCCAGACAGCGCAGGACATTTTGGAGATCATGCGATCCTTGGGTCGGGAATTTGTGGTGCGTACCAGTGGTCTGGTGGTGGAGCGTCATAACAAAAACCCCAACCTCCGCACCGGTGAAATTGAAATCCGTGTACATACCCTCGAGATTCTCAACGCGTCTGCTTTACCTCCTTTTTTGATTGAAGACGAAACCGATGGCGGAGAAGATTTGCGCATGCAGTTTCGTTATCTGGATATCCGGCGCAATCCGGTGCGGTCCAAACTGGAATTGCGTCACCGCATGGCCCAAGAGGTGCGTAAATACCTTGATAGCCAGTCGTTTATTGAAGTAGAAACCCCCGTTTTGATCAAAACAACCCCCGAAGGGGCCCGTGATTTTGTAGTCCCATCGCGGATGCATCCCGGACAGTTTTACGCTTTACCCCAATCGCCCCAAACCTTCAAACAACTTTTGATGGTTGGGGGTCTGGATCGGTATTTTCAGATCGTCAAATGTTTTCGTGACGAAGATTTACGGGCCGATCGTCAACCCGAATTCACCCAGATCGATTGTGAAATGTCTTTTGTTGAGCGTTCGGATATTTTGGCCATGTTCGAAGGCCTTTTTCGCCATTTGTTTTTGCAGGTTAAAGGCTTGGATATCGGCGAAATTCCGGTGATGACCTATGCCGATGCCATGCTACTCTACGGTAACGACAAACCGGATTTGCGTTGGACCGCTCCTCTGTTGACCCTCAAAGGGGGTCAGGCTTATGGGGCCGTTCCTGGGGTTGGTTTGGGGGTAGAGGGGGTAGGTTTTGGCGTTTTCGAGGAGGCCGAAGCGGTGATTGCCGTTCCGGTGCCTGGGGGTGCCTCATGGACCCGCAAGGAATTGGATGCCTTAACCGACTGGGTCAAAAGACCACAAATTGGTATGAAAGGAATGGTATGGGTGCGCTGCGAAAACGCCGACGGGACGTACCGTTCGTCGGTGGACAAATTTTATGGAGCAGCGTATTTGAAGGATTGGATGACAGGGGCGGGCCTGGGGTCTGGGGATTTGATGTTGGTCTTGGCGGGTCCCGAGGCATTGACGCGCAAAGCTGCCGCGGAACTACGACTTGAAATAGGGCAGAGATTGGGACTGCGATCGCCTGATTTGTTCAAAGCCTTGTGGGTGGTGGATTTTCCTTTGTTGGATTGGGACGACGAAAGTGGGCGATGGGTCGCGATGCACCACCCCTTTACATCACCTTTGCCCGAAGACATGGGTTTGATGCAAAACGAGCCGGGCAAGGTGCGAGCCAATGCCTACGATATGGTGTTGAACGGCACAGAAATTGGTGGAGGCTCTATTCGTATACATGATAAAGGCCTGCAGGCTAGGTTGTTCGAACTCCTTGGTTTTGAGGCCGATGACGCCCAAGCCAAGTTCGGTTTTTTGCTCAAAGCTTTTGAATACGGTGCGCCACCCCATGGGGGCATTGCTTTTGGTTTCGACCGGCTCTGCGCTTTGTTTGGAGGTCAGGAAAGTATCCGGGATTTTATTGCCTTCCCCAAAAACAATGCCGGTCGTGATGTGATGATTGATGCCCCATCAGGTATCGACCCCATTCAGCGCAAAGAGCTGGGGCTTCCGTAAAAAGCGCGCACTCGCTCGAGGTCATCGGGATTATCCACCCCCGATGGCAGAGGCTCGAGCAGTCGGAGCATGTGGATCGCGATTCCGTGGTGCAAAAAGCGTAATTGCTCGAGTTTTTCGGATTCTTCGGAAGGAGCCGGCTGTAGGTGTGTAAATTCCAAAAGCCGGGCAGGTCGATAGGCATAGAGGCCTGCATGCAGGAATCGCTCGGCGGGTCGGTCGGAATCCGAGCGTTGAACCGGAATGGCTGCTCGCGAAAAATAGAGGGCACGGTCTTGGGCGTCCAGGACCACCTTGACCCGGTCCGGGTTGTGGGCACTTTCGTTTTCGGGCCATGGGCAACAAGCCGAAGCCACCTGAACCGCAGGGTCTTGGAACAATGCTACCAGGCTATCCAAAGCCGAGGCCGGGACCAGGGGCTCATCACCCTGAACGTTGACCACAACATCGTATTGGTTCCTTAGGGAAAGGGATTGCAAGGCTTCGGCCAGGCGATCGCTGCCGCTGCAGTGATCGGGGGAAGAAAGAATCGCCGAACCCCCGTGGTATTGGACGGCCTCCAGAATTTCCGTGGAATCCGTAACAACGATAACCTCATCGAAACATGAAGCACGCCGAACCGCCTCCAGGGTGCGAACAATCAGGGGCTTGCCCCCTAAGTCGGCGAGCATTTTGCGGGGGAGTCGGGAAGACTCCAAACGCGCAGGGATGAGGGCGATTGCGTTCATCGGGATTTAGAAGGGAGATTGGAGATCCATGAACATCCGGGTATGCAGCAGCCCCACCTCCATAAAGGGTTCGTGGTAGGCCTGGTAACCCAACCTTTGGTAGAAACCTACGGCTTGAGGCCGGGCATGCAAAAAAACAAGGCGGGCTTTGTCTTGATCACGAAGCCAATTCTGGGAATGAAGGACCAATGCACGGCCCAATCCGAGGCCTTGGTAGCTGGGTTTAACGGCCACTTGGCGCATTTGGTAGGCTTCTTCAATGCAATAGGGTTCGGGGAGAACCGACGCGGTGGAAGCAGGCCTTAGGACCAAACAGGCCAAGACCTCGCCTTCTTCGCTAAATCCCGCCCAGTGCACCGAGTCTTGTTCGTAGTCCAAGTCGGTCAAGTTAAAATGCAAACCCAGAGGCTCCCGTAACATATCGTAACGAAGAGCTACGGTGAGAGCATAGGCGGCACTCCCCCAGACCACCTTTTGGAAATTAAGTTTTCGACCCATCTTCGTGGACGGTCACCATGGTGCGCGTAGGGAAGGCAAAATCAGTTTCATGCTCATCCACAATGCGATAAATCTCGAAATTCACGACTTCTCTCACCCGAAGGTATTCGTCATAATCCGGCGTTTTGACCAAATAAATGACTTGAAGATCAAGAGAACTTTCGCCATATCCAAAAAAAGTCACGGTAGGATTTTCTTCAATCAAGGGATTGGCTTCCAGAATTTCCCGTATAGACCGAATAATCGCTTGGAGGGTTTCGGGTTTAGTTTGGTAAACGAGGCCTAACTTGAAGGCCGCCCTGCGATGAGTACTTTCGGTGATGTTGTTCAGGGGCTCGGTGACCAAGGCCTTGTTGGGAACAGTAACATAGCTTTTATCTAGGGTCCTCATGCGGGTTGAACGAAAGCCTACATGTTCAACGGTTCCGGTAATCCCTTTGAATTCAATGGTATCGCCCACCGTAAAGGGTTTGTCGAGGAAGATGGTGAAGGACCCCAATAAGTTGGCAAGACTCTCCTGCGCAGCCAATGCCACAGCAAGTCCGCCTATCCCCAAACCGCCCACCAAAGCCGCGATATTAGCTTGAAATACAATACCGATGACAAAGAGAAATGCTGATAAAACAACAGCGACCTTGATGCCGTCCTTGATGTACGGGACCCATTGCGCTCTGGCGGGATCGCTACTAATTTCGCTTTTATCCTGCCATACGATCGCAACAAAATCTGCAATTCTTAACAATATTTTAGATACAGTCCAAACCAAACCCAATTGCAAGAGAATATCCAAATAAAATGCAATACGGTAGGGCTTCCCAAACCATTGAAAATGCGCGGGAATGCTCAGAATGCTGAGAGCGATAAACAAAGCCAACAGCACCAACAAACGCCTCAAGTTTTGGCCCGTAAGGTCATGAAATTGTTTACGTTTATTAAGGTTTCTTTCGCTAAAGGCTCTGTAAAACAACCAGTTCAGCGAGTTAGCCAGGGGCCTGCGCAGTAGAATTGTCCCCAAAACCAAACCCAAGGCCATGAGCCATTGGAAATAGGTTTGGCCGGCCCAGGACTGCGAATGAAGGAATGTAATCATGATTTAGTGTTCAGGGTTTGAAAGAGGGCATGAGTTGATCCAGTGCTTTGGCATAAGCACGAACGCACAAACCATTTGTTCCGCTTGCTGAAGAAAGGACCTGATCCGCGGGCATGCACGACCTAACGGCTTCGCGGACGATAGTCGCTACATCTTTGAAAATTGCCCGTGCATTCACCGGAATATTTTCTTGCATAAGGTAACAAAAGACTCTCGCCATTCCGCAATTCGCCACAAAATCAGGAATCAAAGCGATACGGTTATCCACAGCCTTGGAAATGGGGCCCATGAAAATTTCAGGGTCGGCAAAAGGTACGTTTGCCCCGGAGGAAATAAGCTCTAATCCATTATTCATTAACGAATTAATTTGATCAAGGGTTACCAAGCGTGAAGCGGCTGCTGGGACAAAGACATCGGCTTTTTGTTGCCAAAATTGCGCTTCCATGGATTGACGCGGTTCAACGCCTTTTTGATCAGGGTTCAGGGCGTTCCCTAAACGGCCTTGAAGCATGCTCAGGCATTGGGCCAAATCCATAGGCTCACCGCTTTGGGCTAACCAACCGTAATCCCGGTCCAAAATGCCCTGTATCCGCATCCCGGCATAACACAAATAATATGCAGTAGTTGCAGCGACGTTTCCCCAACCTTGGATCAATACTTTGCGACCCTCGAAGGCCGAGTGACCTTGCAGAATCCAAGAGCCCTCGCTGTCCGCGGGGAGCACTGCGCCTGCTCGGTGGGCATAATAGGAAAGAATAGACTCCGCCACCCCCCAACCGGTGATTAAATCCGCCACGGTATAGGTCCCTTGGGGGGCCAGAGGATGCAATGGGCTTAATTCTCGATCATGGACTGGTAGGCTTACCCCCTCCCTGAGTTGGGCAATACGCATTTCGCGTAGCGAACGTCCAAAATGACCCTGAACAACGCCTTGTTGGGGGTGTTGGAGGTCGTTAGCCAGGGTATAGGGAATAACCTCGTGAATCTCGTCCACGTTCAAATCTCCTCCGGTGCCGTAATAATTTTTGAGCAGCGGGTCAAGGGCTTTGTACCAACGCCTCA
>VHBD01000030.1 GCA_016872125.1 Sphingomonadales bacterium | reverse complement strand
GTCCACCGCTTTGGGCATGAGCGACTCGTGCCAAAGCCAGGGCAATCCAAAGGCTCAGGGATCCTGTAACAACGATTTTCCTTAAGCTTCCGGGCAAGTTCATTGTCCAAGGGTTTTCAAGGGCGTAAATAAATCAGAGGCAATTCAATGACCGGGCAGAAATTCCCGGCCCTGTCGCGCAGGACCACATAAAACTGCGAAGAATCCACGGCCAATCCGGATCGCAGGGTCAAGGGAACTACCTGTACTTTCAAGGAGGCATCCAATCGTTTGTCCGCCCCTTTGGGGGTGAGGTTGGGGATGATGTACTCGGTATAGGTGGAATCAAAAGCCGGGCTACCGTAGCGGACTTCCAGCATCCAGAGGTCTTTGGTCTGGTCCATCGTATCGCGACCCAAGTCTCCGTCCTCGTCGCGAATTCGAAATTCCAGATGAAGGGTATCCCGCCCTGACCTGAGCCATAGGGTATCCGAAGGGGCGACGAGATCCATTTGGGGAGGGAAAATCTGTGGGATAAAAAGTAAATCGCAGCCGGTCATCAAGACCAAGGTCACGAGGACGCCCAAGGCTCTGATTAGCCTTGCATGCCTTGGTCCTTGAGGTTGCTGCATCATGAAGCAAATTTATTCCAAATGCGTAGCGCTTATCAGGGGTTTAGTACTTTTAAGCAAAATCGACGAACCCCAGGCAACCGTGGACAGCAGGAGAGCGGAGATGCTTCAATTTTGGAGCCTTTGGGATGAACCCCAAGGGGAAACGGCTGCCCGTTCGGCTGTTGACAGGGGGCTATCCTGCCACGCGGTTTTGGGAGGCGGACTAGTGAAGCAAGGCAGGCCATGGACCGATGAGCAAACCGCCGGGGTCATGGAGCTGTTTCATCGTCAGCGTGAGGCCCTGCCTTCCTTTGGCCGTTGGGTGAATGCCGTTCGCCCTCATGCAGAATCCATTCGGTATCCGGATCAATTGGTGTTCATGCCGGTGGAGGCCTTCAAGCACGAAGAGCTCTATTGGGGGGTCCCCAAACCAAGCACGTTGTTCCGAAGCAGCGGAACCGGAGCTCAGTCCAAGGCGCTTCAAGGGGAATCTTCCGAGGAACCTCAGCGTTCGAGGCATTGGATGGCCTACGAAGCCGATGTGATGGCCAGGGCTCTGCGGCATGCGGTTCATTGCCTTGGAAATTTCCAAAATTGTTCGTTGTTGGCTCTTTTGCCTTCCTACATGGAACGCGAGGAGTCTTCGCTGTTAGCAATGTTACAATATTTCATGGATCATGGGGACTTTCAATTTGGAGCCTTTTACCGAAGAGATTACGGGGCCTTGATGGAGCAGTGGGCATTGGCTGGCCAGGAGGGGAGATCCACCTTGGTTTGGGGAATCCCGCATGCGTTGAAGGATTGGTTTGGTGATCCGCAGTGGAAGGGTAGGTCTTGGCAAGTACGGCCTGGGGATATCTTGATCGAAACTGGCGGAACCAAAGGCATGGAACAAGACTGGACGCCGGAGGGCTTCAGGGATTGGCTTCGTTTGCAAACCAAGGACTCGGTAGGGCTACGCCTAAGCAGTGAATACGGTATGACCGAACTAGGATCTCAGGCATACCGTATCGAAGGTTCGGTTTTGGAGGGCTTCGTGTTTCCAGCCTCGGTGGGAATCGGTATCTATCGATCCGATAATCCGCTGGAATGGGAAAGCGCCGGTGCACGCGGTGGAATCAATATCGTGGATACCTCTAACTATTACAGCCTAGCCTTTATTCAAACCTCCGATAGGGGGCGCATTTTGCCGGATGGAACCTTGGAATTGTTGGGGCGATTAGAAGGTGCAGAAGCCAGGGGATGCAATATGTTGTACACAGGCGGTTAGGGTTCACTCCCTAACTTTACGCGATGTTCATTCGGTGTTTTTTGCTTTGGTCGGCATTCGCTACCGCTTTGCCTTGGGCCCCGTTGCGAGGGCAGGTCACCATTATTGTGGACTCTGTTCCTTCCTATACCCCTGCTGGGGCCCAGGTGTTCATTGCCGGAACCTTTAATCAATGGAATCCGGGATCATTTGCTCATCAGCTCAGTCTCATGCCGGATTCAACCCGGAGGATCACTCTGCCGGCAGGATCTGGTACGGTATCTTTCAAATTCACCCGCGGAACTTGGGCCTCCGTGGAAGGGAATGCCTCGGGGGCCTTCCGCCCTAACCGGACCTATACGTTCGGGAATGGGGATACGCTACGGCTCAAAATCCTCAGTTGGGAAGATTTGCACAGTAGCTCCGGAGGGGGAGGGGGAACCGCCAACGCTCAGGTCTCTTTGCTGACCGATACTTTCTGGATGCCCACCCTGAACCGATACCGTCGGATATGGCTCTATTTGCCTGTGGATTATGCAACATCCTCGTCCCAGCGATACCCCGTGATCTATATGCAAGATGGTCAAAACCTCTTCAATGCGGCTACCTCCTTTGCGGGGGAATGGGAAGTGGACGAATGCCTTACCCGTCTTCACGGTTTGGGGGATCAAGGTGCCATCGTGGTGGGAATCGAAAATGGGGGATCTCAACGGATCAACGAATACAGTCCCTGGGTTCATCCACAATACGGTGGTGGTCAAGGGGATGCTTATTTGCAATTCATTGTTCAAACACTAAAACCCTATATCGATGCCAGGTACCGAACCGACAGTACCCGAAACGGCACTTGGATATGGGGATCCAGCATGGGTGGGCTGATTTCGCAATACGGTGCAACGAAATACCAGGAGGTTTTCTCCAGGGTCGGGGTATTTAGCCCCAGCCTATGGTTTGATGCCCGCATTATGCAACAGCCCTTGCAAGAAGGGTATCGTATGCCGGTACGTTTCTATTTGATGGCCGGGGCTTTGGAAAGCAGCAGCATGTTGCCTCAACTTAACCAACTCAAGGATCAACTCCTGTTGGCGGGGTTTCCTGCATCTCAGGTGCAAACGGTGGTTCGATCGGACGGCCAACACGCCGAATGGTTTTGGCGCAGGGAATTTCAAGAGGCCTACCAATGGCTCAAAGGAAGTTTGATTTCTCACCAAGAAGGTCAGGCGTCGCCTTTGGGTTCAAAGGGTAGAGAAACTTTGATTTTCCCCAACCCTTCTAAGGGTAAAATTCGTGTAAAGGTGCCTGTAAACCTCGATTTGGGCCAGCCTGACCTTCATCAAGCCGTTGATTTACACAATAATTATGCATTTTCTATTTCTGATTTGCGTGGTTTAGTCTTGAAAGCTGCAAGGCTAAACGAGAACTTAGAGGTGGATTTGACCGATTTATCCCCTGGTTTCTACAGGTTTACTCTATATAACAAGGTTTCAAAGTCAACCAATGTCGCGCTTATTGTCCAATAAAATGCTCATTTAACACTTGGTTTTCTTAAAACTGTCTTTTTTTTTGAATTCCTCAAAAGCCCAAAATATTGGACACTTTCAGCCTAGAGCTTAAAAAAAAATGCAGATTTCGCCCTTTTTTCAATTTTTGAAATACAAATCTGGCAAAGCGAAATTCCCTAACAAACTTTTTTTGACCAAAAATTTGAATTTTCCTTCATACTCGTCGTATACTTGCCCCAATATTGTGCATTAAAAAGTCCAATTTAAAAAAAATTATGAAAAATTTGTCACGCTTATTTGCTCCAATTGCTTGTTTTCAAGCAATAGCAATGTTCGCCCTTTGGCCACAAATGGCTTCAGGAAACACGCCTTCCGCGACTGTTTACCAGAACGCCCGCTTTTTGTGTGGCATTGGGGGGGCGAGTCCAGTGTCTTACAATCTTAATATAGACACTGCCGGGCAAACCGCCTTTCAGGCTGAAAGTGGACCTAATTATGGTTGTTTGGGATCTACACCGGTAAGGCCACATTGGTTTAGGTTTCAGGCTGCCAATACAGCCTTATTGAGGATGATTCCTCAGCCTACTTCCAACGCAAATTTAAATTTTGTGCTTTATGGGCCATTTCAGAACCCAAATCCAGTATTGGCGGATTTAAATTCTACTACAATCTTGGCTTGTTCCAACTCACCAGCACTGCTTGATACCGTGGTTGCAAATGTTGTTCAAAACAGATATTACATTCTTTTCATCAGCAATCAAGAAGGATACGCAGGCACTTTTTCATTCAGGCCGGCTGTTGGCAATGGAGCGATTTTCACCAGTACTATTTCCTCGGCCATTACTAATCCACTCACCATTGCCCAATGCAGTCCTCCTTTCTCGATTTTAACATGGCCATCAAGTGCTGACATTACCGGTCTGACCTTTTCTGGTCCAGGAGTGAACCCTAGCACTGGCTCTTTTGACCCGGATATTGCTGGTGTAGGAACCCACCTAATTACCATTTCCGGTAATCCTTATGGTTGCGGGGTTACAAATGCGACATATTCAATCTCCGTGACCAATTGTCCAACAGTCCCCGTGATTTCTGCCACTGATACTTTGTGTTGGAATTCTCCAATTCCTTCTTTCACTGTTACACCGTTAGATCCTGCATTGTTGCCTTCTGGTGTTACCGTATCTCAATACGAATGGCAAAATTTGGTTGGTGGACTATGGCAAACTACCAATTCAGGACCGAATCCAGGGCAACCAGCCCCAAGGAATTTGTTTCAAGGCAATCATGTGTTTCGTTTAGTAGCGGTACGTTCTGATGGAGTCCGAGTGCCCAGTAACGCAGAGACTATTTTCGTTTTAGACCCACCGCAACAACCCTTTATTACGGCAGCCTCCGGTAACGGTTCAGCTGGAAACAACGGCACCTTGACCTTAACAGCTTGTCAGGGCTCAGATATTCAGTTTACGTACACTCTCGCCAATGGTGGTGGTCGAAATACTTTCCGATATCAATGGCAGCGTCGAGATGTTCGAGGTGGTTTGTGGAGCAATGTTGGTTTGCCCGAAGTTATCTCTTTCAGTACAGGCAGCAGGACCAAAACCTTCGTTGGTTTTACCGATCAATCCTATCTGTACCGAATTCAAGCCACAGATGTATCCCCATTTCTTTGCGGTTCCATCTTCAGTGACAGTATTTTAGTTTTGGTAGCCAGTACAGCAAATACCATTAATCCTGGTACGATCAGCGTTTCTTCGACTCTTTGTTTGTCCAATGGTACATCCATCACAGCGACCTCCCCATCAGGAAGTATTTTCATGCCCAATAATCAACCCAATCTAAATTGTGGTCGTTTTACTTTTCAATGGCAAGTTTCCAACGACAATACCACCTGGTCCAACATTTCTGGTGCAACCAATGCCACTTACACAGTGCCTGCCCGATCGGATGTTTCAACTCGCTGGTATCGGAGAAATTGCACTTATGTCTTGGATGGATCTTGTACGGTTCCTACCGGTATTGGCACATCCATAAGCGTTACCCTTTCCGGAACACAATGCCCAGCTACTCCGGTTAGTTCCAACAGTGTTTCGGTAAGTTGGGTTGACGATTTGCCGTTTGTGTCAGCCAAGAGAACCCAGACGATGACAGGTCCATTCAATCATCCATGGTCAACTTCTAATGGGGTAATTAGCAATACATCAAGCAATGGATTCACAGCCACAACCGCTTCTGGTACATCCGGTTCTGCTTTTTATCGGTTGTCTCAGGGTATTGTTCCGGCAGATGGTATTGTTAAGTTTAATGTTGCCGTGGAATATTCTTCTAACAACGGAACCAATTGGGGATCAACAGCGTTCAATCCAGGATCTATTAATGCCACCTTTGAACTCCCAGGATCACCCGGGTCTTTTTCCATAACCTCTAGTGGGGAATATCAAGCTCGTGTTTTTGCCGGAAATTCCTTAGGATTTAATATTTCATATTCTGGCACTTCATCCGCTAGCAATCGTATGCGTATTCGTGTTACCTCTTTCAGTTATCATCCCAGAGGCGAAGACAATGCTGACACCCTTTGTGCAGGTTCAACCTACACCACAAATGGTTCAGCTGTGGCTTTGCATCCCGTGGCATCTTCTGTGATTTGGACTCATAACGGGTTTGGTTCATTATCCACCAATACCACGGCTGTAACCACCTACACTCCTGCCGCACAAGACGCAGGGCGTACGGTTACGATGACGTTGATTGCCACCCGAGTCGATGGGGTTTGTCAAGGACGTAAGGATACTGTTTATCAAACTATTGTTTATAGGCCTGCGTATGTCAGGGCATCTGTTCAATCTGCTACACGCGATACTGTTTGTTATTTCTCGAATCCGGGTACATTGACAGCAAGTGCAGCGACTGGCGGTACAGGTCCTTTTGCCTACCAATGGCAATCGACGCAACGTGGGTCTTCGTTATGGTCTAATATTGTAGGGGCCACCAGTTTGACCTACAACACCGGCAGTCAGCAGTTCTTGACAGACTCATGCTTTAGAATTCTTACCACCGATCTAGGAACTCCTTCATGCGCCAATGCGGATCCTTCTGCTGAGTATTGCATTTATGTTCTACCATCCTTGCAAGCTCCAAGGTATGCTGATACCACCACGATTTGCGCCGGGACATTTGCTCGAATTGAACCATCGATTGCTACTGGTGGTAATGGATGCTTTACCTACACATGGCAAACAATTCTTCCTACTGATCCTTCGATTGCTTTGAATCCCTCACAGTCAAATTTGTGGAATTGGACTAATTTGTCAGGTTATATCAATCAGGTTCCGACTGTTTGCACGACTCAAATTTTTGCCCTCAATGGTGACGCATTAATTTACAGAATAGTTGCTACCGATTGTGAATTAAGACCATCTAGACCTAGTTGCGGTTCCGTATGGAGTCTTCCCATTGTAGTTAGAGCTCGCGATATCACGGCCCCCTATATTTACCCTAAAACTTTGACTTTGTATGCAAACTCAAATTGTACTGCAAATGCTCCTGCTGCAACAAAGGCTAATTTAGACTCTGCTTCCACGGATTCAACTCTTTGTGGCGGGCCATTGTCCAATTGGACTATTACGCCATCGGTTTTCACCGGCGCTCAGAATCACACTGCTGTAGTTACAGCTCAGGATGCTAGCGGTAATATCGGGTCTGCAACAACCACCGTTGTAGTTTTAGACACTACCAGACCGGTTGCTCGTACCAAGAACATCACTGTCTATCTCAATACCAATGGTTGGGCCAAGATTCTCCCAAGTGACGTCAATGATGGTTCTTCGGACAATTGTACGCCTGCAGCTAGCCTTAACATGTCTGTTAGCATTGACAGCTTTTATTGTTCTCAAACAGCATCGCCTGTCAATGTCACTTTGACGGTTCGAGATGCTTCTGGGAATTCTCATTCTTCAATTGCAGTGGTTACGGTTAGGGATACCATCAAGCCGATCATCAACAATATGCCGAGCAATGTTACCTTAACGGGTAATGGATTCCAATGCGCCGCAACCTATGTTTGGACTGTACCAACGGCTTCGGATATTTGCGGAGTAAGTTCCTTTACATCTTCCCATACGCCTGATTCCTGTTATCTTTTCCCACAAGGGGTAACTACAGTGACTTACACGGCTGTTGACCCATCAGGGAATACCACGGTTAGGTCCTTTACTGTCACAGTCAACAACTGTCAAGGTGCAGCAGTTTCTTTGAATACCAATAGTTCAAACTGTGTAGATAGTTCTCTGACCGTTGACGTTAATCTCAATAATTATGTAGGAAGTTTAGGTGCACTTTCGTTGACTATTACCTATCCTTCAAGTCAGATGTCCTTTGCTTTAATAGATTCTTTTTTACCAGGAATTAGTCCCGCATCTGTTGTTTCCAATGCTGTTAACGGTAGGCTCAGGATAGCATGGTCGTCCGTAGATTCAATTAAGATTTGTGGCGGTTCTTCAACTTTGTTAAGACTTCGCTTCAATACTTTAGGTGTATTCGGAGCTTCAAGTTTAGGTTTTGACCTAAGTATTCCCGAGAATAATGAGTTGGCAACTGGATTGGCTGTCGTTATTCCTTCTACTTATACCGGAGTAAGTACAACTTTGAATCCATGTTTAGGCATAATAGGTCAAGTTACCTATCCCAAATCGCCTGCTGTTCCATTGAATAATGTTGATGTAATAGTTCGTAGTGATGCCACTTATTGTTTTAATTCTGTTCCCTTTAATACCGTGGCCACTAGCGGCGCCACCAATTTGACCGTCAGCGATGATCAAACCATTACAGGTATTCCATTGGGTTTTAGTTTCAATTATTTCGGTAATACCTATGACTCTATCAACATTTGTTCGAATGGTTGGGTTTCGTTTACTCAAACTGACGCTACATTCTCAGTAGATTCGGGTGGTTCTGTTAACAACGCTATTCATGGTGTTATGATGGATTTGTATCCTATCTCTGGTTATTTCATTCGTTATTCGACATTGGGTTCTGCTCCTAACCGTCAATTTGTTGTGGAGTATCATATGGGTTACCAAGATTGTCGGTTAAATGCAACCTTGTTTACGGATTTCCAAATTGTGCTTGATGAAGATGGTACCATTGCTTTGAATACTATATCACATCCTGGTTGTGATAATAGTCCAGCCATTCAGGGCATTTCTAGTTTGGCCGCAAACAATAATGACCGAATTAGGGTTTACTCGCCCGGTCGTAACGGCACAGATTGGTCAGGGGTTTCGAATTCATCTTACCTTTTGAATTACATCCCTGCTACCAATTTTACAGGTCGTACGAATTCTAATGGTAACTATTATATCAGCGGTAGAAATCTTAGCCTAGGATCAACGTGTAAGGTTTCTATGAATATACCTATACTTGATAATGGTTATAATGCCACAGACGCAAATGAAATTTCTAAACATTTTACGGGCATTTCTTTGTTTTCTGGTTGTGTTGAAATTTCAGGTGATGTCAATGGAAGTACACAAATAAATAGCAATGACGCTTTAAATGTTAGGCAGCGTTTCGTTGGAGATCTTGGATCCTTTGCTCGTGGCCCTTGGGTTGTTTGCGATACCGTCCTTAATTACAATGCCTCTCTTACCACCAAGAACCTTACGGCAATTGTTACAGGGGATGTTAACTTATCCAAGACTAACTTTAGCCAAATTGTACCACGTTATTCTTCTCTTACTTTGGAGAATCAGGGCTCTGTTTCAAAAGACAAGGAAGGTTTTGTAATTCCTGTTTATTTGAATCAGACCGTTGTTCTAGGTGCTGCATCCATTGTTTTCACACTTCCTGAGGGCTTGAAAGTAAGTGATGTTAAGTTTGCTAATTCCAGTAGTGAAAAGTGGACATGGAAACAGGTAAACAATACCTTACGTTTGGCATGGAACTCTATTCATGGAATTTCAACGGAGCCCAATACCCCATTGCTTACCATACATTCCATGAATATGGTAAACGGTGCAATTGGCCTTATTGTAGAGGAAACTGAATTTGCTGATCCTATGTCAGAAGTATTTTCAGGTCTTCAATTGAAGCTACCGAACTTAAATTCGGTCAATAAATTGGTATCTATTTATCCAAATCCATCCAATGGAAGCTTTTCGATCAATGGTTCGGTGGAACGCTATGAGGTATTTGATGCCAGTGGCCGCTTGGTCTTAAGCGATGTTGCTAACGGTTCGAATGTCAATCTTGACATGCGTAATCATGCGGAAGGTGTATACCAATTGCATGTGCAGACTCCTAGGGGCACAGAAGTTACGAGGTTAGTTCTTCGTAAGTAGTTCAACTGCTTGATTAAAGAAAAGGCCCGCTAATGCGGGCCTTTTTTGTTTGATTAGTTTGGCGATAAGGAGAATTTAATTTTCTTGTATCGAATTAGTGGTCCGTAAGAAAATTATGTATGTTTGCTGTACACCTTATTTATTTCTTGGAAAGCTTCATGGCTCCAAGGGCTTGTTTAATCATGGGTCTGGGCATCCATTCCACAAAGCGGTTAAATTGTCCGGCCATTAGGCGTTCTCCTCCATCGATGGTAATGCATCCTCCTTGAATGTAGTCTGCCATTGGACTCATCAGGAAAGATGCGAGATTGGCGAGTTCAAAAGGGACACCGTAACGGCCTAATGGAATTCCCCTTTGGTAGGCTTCCTCGACGGATGGGTCCGGCATAAGCCGTGACCATGCCCCCTCAGTTGGAAATGGACCAGGCGCTATCGCATTGAGACGGATCCCGTAGGTTGACCATTCGACTGCAAGACTGTTGGTCATCGCAAGAACCCCTGCCTTGGCACAGGCCGATGGGAGGACAAAGGATGAACCGGTCTCGGTATAGGTGGTGACAATGTTGAGGATGTTGCCGTGGATAGGTGAATTTCCGGTTTTCGCGCCGGTATTGGATTCCGTGCTTAATTTACTAATTATCCGATTTCCAAATTCTAGGGTGCAATTGAATGTCCCTTTGAGGACGATATCCACCACCGAGGAAAAGGCGTTTGGGCTAAGATCTTCTGAAGCTGTTAGAAAATTCCCTGCGGCATTGTTGACAAGTCCATCTATTTGTCCCCATGTTTCGTTCAAGTAATCGAACATGGAGGCAACATTTGCGGCTTCACGCACATCGCAAACGTAATAAAGACTACCATCTCCAATGAGGTTGCAAGCGTCAATAAGTTTAGACTCGGTTCTGCCACAAATGGCAACCTTGGCACCAAGTTCATGAAATCGCTTAGCCATAGCGAGCCCTAGTCCAGAACCTCCTCCAGTCACGAGGATGTGCTTGCCGGATAATGTGGTTTTGTCAAACATCGTATTGATTTGAAATAGCAATATAATTCACGGTTTGCAATGTTCAGTGGCCCATGAAATAGGCAAGGTAAGCCCCTAGTAGGGCACCACTCAGTTGAAACCAACTGAACTTGTGGTTGTTACTGCTTTCGAAAAGGATGGTAGAAGCTATTTGAAGGAATGATCCTGTAGCGAGGGCCATCAAAGCGTGAAGTATTTCCCGATTGCCATTGCTTGTATGTCCGAGGCTATGACCGATCCATAAGCCAAAGGGAGTACAGCAAGATACCCAAAGGACTGCCGACCATAATAGGAGGGGTGTTGCCTTCTGACGAAGGAGCAATGCAGCAAGAGCAAAGGTTGTTGGGGCCTTGTGAAGAAGAATGCCCAGCAGGAGTGGCGACCACGCTAGAGGACTGTCTATGTAATCGCTTGCAGGCGATACGGGGATTCCCTCGATTAATCCGTGGATGCTAAGACTGATCATTAAACCCCAGGAGCTTGCTCGGGTTAATTTTGAAGACTGCAAGGGATTTTTGTCTTTGGTTAAGCGTGAGCTGGTTGCTTGTAGTGGATTGTGTGGACCAGCATACGGAGATCCGTCATGCATCGCTCCTATGTGCAACACTCCTTCGTGGCGTATTTCATCGTGCGGTGTTTCTCCGTGGAGGGGTTGATGGAGGTCTTCATGCAAGGGATGATCGCAGTGATGATTGGCTTCATGATGAAGATGTCCATGTTCTATTCCTGCAGAAAATTTTTCGAGAATGAACTGAAGGAAGAAACCACTTAGCAGCCAGAGGTTTTCGGTAGGGTGTCCGTAAGCGAGTACCTCTGGAAGTAAATGCAGAATGGCTGTGCTGAAGAGCAAGCCCCCACAGAAGGTGAGCATCCATCGGAACCTCAAACGGTCTATAGCGCCTTGGTAAGTGCGGGCTAAGAGGCCACCCAAAAGTCCGGATAGCAATAAGGCCAGGCCTGTTATCAACATGGGGATTGTATTTGGGATCAGGATGGTAGGGCGGGCTTGGTTGAACCGTCAACTTTGTTTAAAACAAGCCATAAACTTAACGCAATAAGGATACCGAGGAAAGCCCCAAAAACAATATCCAAAGGAAAATGAACGCCTACTCTCATTTGCGACCAACTCACCAAACTTGCCCATGAGCTTCCAACGATAAGCCCCGTACTTTTCCAGCGCCGGAGCATGATTAAGCCCAGAGTCCATGCAAGCGCAAAGTGATTACTGGCATGGGAGGAAATAAAACTGAATCCACTGCCGCACTGTACAAGCAAACGGCAATCAGAGGCGGTTTCAGGGTAGCGGCATGGGCGAAGGCGCATAGCCCAGGGTTTGATCACCGACGCGGATATTTGATCGCTGAGGGTTACTGCCAAAAGAAGGAGAAAGACAATTTGCCAAACCTTTGGAATTGGTTGGAAGAGCAACCAAGCGAGAATACCCAAATACAAAGGTGTCCAGGTCCATGGATTTCTGGCGAGAATAGCCAAGGTGTTCATCCAAGAGGGTAAAGAGGATTGGTTAACCGCACGAAAGAGGTAAAGCTCCCAATCTGGAGGGGCCATTAACCAGCCGATCTGTCGAAGGATATAAAGGGCCGTGATAAATCCCACCCATGGTAACGCGACTAATCGAAGGGCACTCATGACCGTATCTGATTTTGGGAGAAGGT
>VHBD01000029.1 GCA_016872125.1 Sphingomonadales bacterium | reverse complement strand
CATGTTCCAAACAACGCAATGCCGCAAAAATCCCCGCCGGGCCAGCCCCTACGATGTGCAATTCAGGGGCATTGGGTCCTAAATGCTGAGGAACAAAGGGAAGTCCACGGCCCTTGGTGGCCTCTAGGCTGGAAGAGGAGGCAAATCGTATCAAAGCCCTGGCCCCTGATCCCCTTGCATCCAAGCTGCGGCGCAAAATGGTCAAGCCCCCTGAAATCTCGGAAGCATACCGATCCTCAATTAGCGCTTGAAGGTTGGGATAGCCTAACGTATGGGGAGCATAGGCCTCTGCAGGATTCAGATAAATTTCGTGAATACTCATTTTGACCCAAAATTGCATCCCAAAGGCCCTAGGTGAGCACATGCTGTTAATGCAGGGTTATCCACAAGATTAAGGCCGTTTTGAACTGGTTTCAATGGATTATCCACGGCCAACAACCATTTGTTCACCTTCAAAAACAGCTTGTGGAATGATTCCCTCAAAAGAAATGGAAATAACAAAAAACGACCTTGAAGAAAAGATTAAGTTTGTGGCATGGAAAGTTCGAACAACCTGCTCAAGAAACGCGGTCTAACCCGTGGCAACCTCAGCTCTCTTCCGGTAGGGATGGGAAAAATACCACCGCAAGCCATCGAGATTGAGCAGGCAGTTTTGGGAGCCCTATTACTCGAAAAAGAAGCCTTGTCCCAGATCATTGACCTGCTCCATCCCGAGGTGTTCTACCACGACAAAAATCGATGGACTTTCGAAGCCGTTCGTTCCCTCTTCGAGAAGTCCGAGCCTGTGGATCTACTCACTGTAACCCAAGAACTAAGGTCCATTGGACGCCTTGAAGAAATTGGCGGACCCTTTTACCTCACCGAACTCACCAACAGAGTCAGTTCTGCTGCCAACATTGAATTCCACGCACGACTACTCCTGGAGAAATTCATCCTCCGGGAACTCATTCACCTTTCAGGCGAGATGGGCACCGAAGCATTCGATGATACCGTTGATGTTTTCGAATTGCTGGACCGTTGCGAAACTCGCCTCTTTGGAATCGCTGATCGTAACATTCGTCGTAACGGAGATGGCATCCAAAACCTGGTGCAGAAAGCTATTAAACAAATCGAAGCCATTTCCAAGCAAGGCGATGGCTTATCGGGAATTCCCTCCGGGTTTACAGCCTTGGATCGCCTAACTTCCGGCTGGCAAAAGGGTAGCCTTAACATTATTGCCGCCAGACCGGGTATGGGTAAGACGGCATTTGTCCTTGGAATTGCCCGCAATGCAGCCGTTGATTATCAGCAAGGGGTCGCCTTCTTCTCTCTTGAAATGTCCGGGATTGAATTGATCAACCGATTGCTTGCCGCCGAAACGGAAATTGAGGGCGAGAAACTCAAAAAAGGCAAACTTGCAAACCACGAGTGGATTCAATTGACCAGCAGAACGGACACCTTGACCAGGGCCCCGCTGTTCATTGACGATACGCCGCAACTAACCCTCTTTGAACTTCGCGCCAAAGCGAGACGACTGAAATCGCAACACAATATACAACTTATTGTAATTGATTACCTCCAATTGATGGGCGGTGGCTCCAACGATGCCTCCGGAATGAACCGCGAACAGGTCATCGCCTCCATTTCCAGAGGCCTGAAGGCCTTAGCCAAGGAGCTTGATATCCCTGTAATTGCCTTGAGTCAGTTAAGCCGCCAGGTCGAAGTTCGCGGTGGTAACAAAAAACCAATGTTATCTGATTTACGAGAATCCGGGGCCATTGAACAAGATGCCGATATGGTGATGTTTATTTACCGACCCGACTACTACAAGATGGAAGGGGAATCGTATCCGGATCAGGCACAAATCATTGTTGCCAAACACCGTAACGGCCAAACCGGCGAAATTGATTTGCGCTTCCAAGAGCGCTTTGCCCGATTTGTCAATCCGGGACCCTTTGGGGGAGGCCATGATTCGGCCTTGGGTCGTCGCGAGCCACACGAACCCAATGACCCCTACGGTGGTGGCGATCGAACCTTTCCTTCGCGGTTGAACGATATGGAAAGCGAGGCTCCTCCTTTCTAACCCCCAAGCAATAGCTAATTATTCCTTGATTAAGCTGAAGCGTCCAATTCCAGAAATCAACTTCCCCCCATCCTGGGAAAATTTCCTTGAAAACCCGGGCATGAACCTGCTCCGAAAGCCATTGGGAAATCTTCGCCAAGCCCTGGACGCTGGGAAGAAAATCTACCCTCATTCATCGCGCTTGTTCAGGGCTTTCGAACTCGTGCAACCCGAGGCGGTACGGGTGGTGATTCTGGGCCAAGATCCTTATCACGGGCCTGATCAGGCGAATGGTTTGGCCTTTGCGGTGGATCAGAGTCAAGCCCATCCCCCCTCTTTGCGTAATATTCAAAAAGCTGTCGAAAATGACCGGCTTGCATGCCGAGTCGAAGGCTTGGAATCCCTTATGAACAGTCCAGTTGATTGGGGCACAGGTGATCTGGAGGCCTGGGCCGGGCAGGGTGTTCTTCTGATGAATGATGTGCTCACCGTGGAAGATGGCTGTCCGGGCGCTCACCGGTCGTGGGGTTGGTCACTGTGGACCGAATACGTCATCCATACTTTGCAGTCTTCTCGGCAAGGCCTGGTATGGATGCTTTGGGGCAAGGAGGCTCAAAGGCATCATGCAGGCCAACTTGCCCAAGAAAACTCTGCCCATCATCTCATGCTTACCGCTCCCCACCCTTCACCCCTCTCGGCTTACCGGGGTTTCCTCAATTGCAGGCACTTTTCCAAGGCCAATCGCTTTCTCTCATCATATCTTTGAGCAATGCCTGGCCAACCTTTACCCATCGCCGAACCACTTCAATGGACCTCCAAGCGAGTTGCTGAATTGGAAGAATCCCAAACCCTGGCCATGGCCGCCCGTAGCCGGGCCTTGACCGAACAGGGTTTTGAAATCATCAATTTGAGCTTGGGTGAACCGGATTTTGATACCCCGGCTCATATTCAAGAAGCTGCTTGTCAAGCCATCCACGAAAATTATTCGCGTTACACTCCCGTTGCAGGTTATGCCGATTTGAGAAAAGCGGTGGTTAAAAAAATGGACCAAGACCTGCAATGGAAGGTTAGTCCTGAACAAATTCTTTTCAGCACAGGAGCTAAACAAAGTTTGATCAATGTTTTGATGGCGGTCCTCAATCCGGAGGATGAGGTTCTGCTACCGGCACCCTACTGGGTGAGTTATACAGGGATGATTCAAATGGCCGAGGCCAAAGCGGTTATTCTGCCTTCCGGTGCAGAATCCGGTTATAAAATCAGCGCAGAGGCTTTGGAGGCAGCCATCACACCGCGGACACGGATGCTCCTCTATTCGTCACCCTGTAATCCCAGCGGTGCAGTCCTTCAAAGGGAGGAGTTGGAGGCTTGGGCTGTTGTGTTACGAAAACATCCCGGAATTCTGGTGGTTTCGGACGAGATCTACGAACATATACGTTTTGAAGGATCGCATTGCAGTATGGTCCAATGCCCAGGGATGGCCGATCGTACGGTCGTGGTGAACGGCATGTCCAAGGGATTTGCCATGACAGGGTGGCGATTAGGTTACGCAGTGGCGCCCCTTGAAGTGGCCAACGCCTGCGTGAAACTCCAAGGGCAGTTCACCTCGGCCACTTGCTCGATTGCGCAGCGGGCTGCACTGGCCGCCCTTCAAGGCCCCATGGTTGATACCCAACGCATGTGCGATGCGTTTCGTGAGCGCAGAGATTTGGCCATAGCCGAAACTGCCGATCTCCCTGGCTGGGATTGCCCGATGCCGGACGGCGCCTTTTACCTATTTCCCAACATTTCGTCCTGGTTTGGAGCAATCTGGCAAGGTAAACCTATAGGTAATGCTGAACGGTTGACCGAATTCCTCCTGGAAGAGGCAAGGGTTGCGACGGTATCCGGAGACGCCTTTGGCTCACCGGAATGCATACGCTTATCCATAGCCTGTTCGGAAGCCCAAATCAAAGAAGCTGTAGCGCGAATTCGCTTAGCCTTTCAACATTTACTTTCCCAAAATTCCCTTGATCAAGGTTCCTGACTTTGACCGTATTCACTTAGCGGTTGCTGGCGACTTAATGCTGGACACCTATTGCACGGGGACCGTCAGACGACAATCCCCTGAGGCTCCAGTAGAGGTCCTGGATTGGGAAAATCGAGTGGACCATGCCGGGGGTGCGGCCAATGTCGCATTGAATATCATGGGATTAGGCGGGCAAGCTAAACTTACCGGATGGATCGGTAAGGATTCCGAGGGAAGCATCATTCGGGATTTGTTGCAACAAAATCATATTGCTGTTAATGGCCTAATGGAATTGGGAGATTATCCCACGACCCACAAAACCCGTTACCTCCATGGCTCCAGGCATCTTTTGCGGGTCGATCACGAAAGCAGGATTCAGGTCTCTGAAGAATTGATAGCAAGGCAATTGGATGTTTTGGGCGAGGTATTGCGTGGGTGCCACGCCGTTGTATTGCAGGATTACGAAAAAGGCTATTTCAACCCCCGCAATATCCAGTCTATCCTAACCTTGTGTAAACAATACCAGGTTCCTGTGGCCGTGGATCCTAAAAAGGATCAATTCTGGTTATTTCAGGGGGTTGATTTGTTCAAACCTAACCTCAAGGAATTGTCCGAGGCCATGGGAAGGAAATTGTCTTTGGAAGGAGATGACTTGCAGATGGCTTGCCAGGAGACGAGGGATCGTTTGGGGTGCAGGATCTTGATGGTGACTTTAGGTGATCAAGGTGTGGCGGTATCGGACGAGCATGGTTTCTTTCGACAAGAGGGGCATCCCCGCAACGTGGTCGATGTATGCGGTGCAGGAGATTCCGTCATTGCCGCTGCTGCCTGTGCTTTGGCCTTGGGGCTTGGGTCGGCCGATATTGCCTCATTAGCCAATTTGTGCGGTGGTTTGGCCTGCGAGCGTTCAGGTACCCATCCTGTCACCCTGGCACAAATTCACGAGTCACTGAAGCAAACGGTCTCTTGATCCTCCAAGCATCTTGAATTTGATAGCCTTGGTCATACCCTAAATTTTACCATGTCTTTGTTTCAATCGCTTGCATTTCTTCAATTGCTACGGATCGAAAAGCCGTTGCTGCAAATCTTAATATGGATTCGAACCCTAGGCACCATGGCCTCTATCGGGTTAATAGTCTATTATTTTGGTTTTCCACTGACGGTAGAAGGGCAATTTAAGATCATCGAATGGCAAAATTCACTGCTTGGGGTATTTGCCTTAAGTTTTGTTATTCGTTGGCTTTTTGCCCGCTTCCAAAGGAGTTTCCTTCAGGTCTCCTCCCTTGAAACGTTGCTGCTTGGACTCTGGTGTGCTGAAGGATTGTGGGCGGTTATGGGGCGGCCTTGGTTTGCTCAATTTACCCAAAACTATGCCGATTTACTGCCCTATGCATGGTTTGTGCATACCTTGGCCATTGGCCTCGCGGGTTTGGAACTGATCCGCCTGAGCAATTCGGTGGTCACGGTTCGGCTTAAGCCTGCAGCGACGTTGATGGTCTCGTTTATGGTGCTGATCGGCATAGGAACGGGCCTGCTGATGTTGCCCCAAATGAGTCATAGGCCGGGATCCTTGCCCTTCGCGGATGCATTGTTTACTTCGGTATCGGCAACCTGTGTTACAGGCCTAAGCACCATCGACGTGGGAACGGCGCTCACCTTCAAAGGGCAATGTGTGCTCCTGGCTTTGATTCAATTGGGAGGAATTGGTATTTTGACCTTTGCGACTTTTTTTGCTTTGTTTCTCAAGAAGGGGGTTGGCATCTCGCATCAGGCCATGATCAAAGACTTTATGTCGGAAGAAAGTCTGTTCGATGCCAAGAAACTCTTGGGCCAAATCATCTTCTATTCCCTGTTCCTGGAAATGGGTGGTGCAGCCTTGATTTACCTCTCTTGGCCCTTGGAATCCCCCGTGTATTTCCATGCCGCTGATAAGGCATTCCACTCCATCTTCCATTCCGTATCGGCCTTCAACAATGCAGGATTCTCCCTCTATACCCTGGGTTTGGCGGAGCCTTTTCTCCACCATGCCCCGGTTTTGCGAATCTTGATCGCTTTGCTGATTATTTTGGGTGGGTTGGGCTTCCCGGTTCTGCGGGATTTGTTTGGATTGAATCAAATTCGAACCCGGCTGAATACGCCTTGGAAGAAATGGAAACTTTCGACCCGAATTTCGGTGTGGACCTCCGTTTTCCTTTTACTTGTGGGCACCATAGGTTTCTTGATGTTGGAACAAAGATCCAGTGGAGCGCTCATCCATCACCGTGGGTTTTATGCCTGGGTTGATGCTTTTTTTGCCTCGGCGTCTGCAAGAACAGCAGGCTTCACTACCTTGGACGTGATGGCCTTTGGTGTGCCAACCTGCCTGCTCTTGATCTTTCTTATGTTTGTAGGCGGGGGTTCCGGATCCACTGCCGGGGGTATCAAAACCTCCACGTTTACCCTGTTGGTTTTGGCCGTATGGTCCACCATTCGTAACAAAAAACAATTGGAACTTGGGGGACGTTCCATCCCTTTTGATTTGCTGAACAAAGCCTATACCATCTTTTTCTTTGCGGCCACCTATATTTTTGGATGCAGCTTTGTTTTGGCCATACTCGAACCAGGAATCCCCATCCTGGACTTGGTATTTGAGGAGGTTTCGGCCTTTTGTACCGTTGGCTTATCCCGAGGACCGACCATGGAAATGGGTCAAGCCGGCAGATCCATTCTGATGCTCTCTATGTTCGTAGGCAGGGTAGGTACCTTGACCTTGGCCTTTGCATTGGCTTCCAAGAGCGAGAACCAAGCCTATACCTACCCCAAGGCCCATGTCTTGATTGGTTAAGGCATCGCGGCGCTTATACCTGCCTCATGGCTTCGACGGGATCCATTCGACCCGCACGCAATGCCGGCCAGATTCCGGCCACCAGCCCAATCACCGATGAAATAGCGGCAGCCATAAACACATTATGCCACATGAGCATCAACTCCAAATCCATGAAGGCGTTCAGTGCCGCCACTAGCCCCGCGACGGCAAGAAGGCCCATCATTCCTCCCAACAAACTTAGGACCACCGATTCTAACAGGAATTGAAGGATTACAAAGGAGCGTTGCGAACCCAAGGCCATTTGCACCCCGATTTGCGGGGTTCTTTCGTACACCGAAACAAACATGATGTTGGCGATTCCAAAACCCCCAACCAGCAAGGAAAATCCTCCGACAATCCAGCCGATAATCCCTATCGTTGCAAAGGTGGCCTGCAATTGATTCGCAAGCAATGAGAGTTGATTCAAGGCAAAATTATCCTCCCGGCGAGGAGATAATCGTCGTATGGATCGCATTTTGCCCCGTAACTCGGCCTTGAATTCTTCGAAGGGAATTTGACCTTTGGGCTTGGCCATGAGCAGAGGATAATAATCTTCAAAACTTTGACCTTTGACTTTACGCAACCAATTTACAGGCAACAGGATGGCCTCATCCAAACTGGTGTTAACGGAGTTGTTGCCTTCTTTGCGGACCACCCCCAAGACCGTTGCGCTTTGGCCTAAACAACGAACCCTTTGACCCAAGGCTTTTTCGGCCGAACCAAAGAGCTCCTGAGCGATACCTGAACCTAATAGAACCACCCTGGCCCCGGTATTGGACTCGGAGGGGTGGAAGAATCGGCCATTGTCCAACTCAAATTCCCGAAGTTCCGGGTAAAGCTGACTGACGGCCAGGGCTTTGACCTTGGACAATTCCTCACGGCCACCCTTGATTCGGTCCAATTCGAAATCCACGAAGAGCGCAATTTCGGCCTTGCCTTCGCTTCGCTTTTGCAATTCTTGAAACTCCCTGTAGGAAGGTTGGGGCCTGGACATGTATTTCCACCAAGGGTATTCAGAATTGAAGGCCCATGGCCATTTCTCAACATAAATGACCTCGTTCCCCAAATTGGAAAGGGAATCCCTGAACTTGAGTTCCCAAGAATCCACCAAGGTGAAAACCGTGATTACCGTAAAAATCCCTATGGATATCCCCAATAAGGACAAAAACGTACGAAGGCGATTGGACCACATTGAAAACATAGCCATACGAGACCCCTCCACCAGTGGAAACCACAGAATTCGTAAGGAACTTGGTACAGCCATATCATTGAGGGATTAGCGTCCCAAGTTTACATTATCTTTGCGTTTTCTTACCCAAAAACTACCCAAAACCTTGAAATTATCGGAATTTAAGTTCGACCTGCCCTCCAGCCTCATCGCCTCCAAGCCCCTACCCAACAGGGATGACTCCAAAATGATGGTGGTGGACCGCAAGACCCAGACCATCGAGCATCGAAAATTCAGGGATATTCTGGATATCTTTCAAGAAGGGGATAGCTTGGTCCTCAACAATTCCAAGGTATTCAGGGCCAGAATGTACGGGAATAAAGAAAAAACCGGGGCCATGATCGAAGTCTTTCTGTTGAGAGAACTCAATGGAAACATGCGCATGTGGGATGCCTTGGTGGATCCGGCCCGCAAAATTCGGGTGGGCAATAAACTGTATTTCGGAGAGCATGACGAATTGGTGGCCGAAGTCGTCGATAACACGACCTCAAGGGGCCGGACCATTCGCTTTATTTTCGACGGCGATGATGAGGGTTATCGGCAAGCCCTGTTCCAATTTGGAGAGACCCCCTTGCCCAGAGAATTAGGCAGAAACGTACAGCCGGACGACGAGCAGCGTTACCAAACCATTTTTGCATCCCGTGTAGGTGCGGTCGCCGCCCCAACCGCTGGGTTGCACTTCAGCCCTGCGGTGCTTAAACGCATGGAGCTTATGGGGATCGAGGCGCCTCAAATTACCTTACATGTTGGGTTGGGAGTCTTTAAACCTGTAGAAGTTGAAGACCTCACCAAACACAAGCCCGAGTCCGAATTCTTTGAGGTGGATGAGTCGGCTGCAGCAACGATTAACCGTAGCCTGGAACTCAAGCAACGAGTTTGTGCCGTGGGAACCACCACGTTGAGGGCCTTGGAAGCCTCCATGTCTGCAGGACGGAAAGTTAAACCCACCACCGGCTGGACGGACAAGTACATGTTTCCTCCTCATGATTTCAAATTGGCCGATTCTTTACTCACCAATTTTCAACTCCCTGAATCCACCTCATTGATGATCGCCTCCTCCTTTGCGGGGAAAGATTTCCTGAAAGAAATTTACAAGGTCGCTATTTCCAAGAAATACCGATTCTTCGCTTACGGGGATGCCTTATTAATCCTCTAATCGATAACCATGGAATGGTTAATTCCGTTGCTGACCTTGACGGTCCTGGAAATAGTTTTGGGTATCGATAACATCATTTTTATTACCATTCTTACCGATAAATTGCCTAAAGCAAATCGGCTAAGAATCCAACGCATTGGCCTGATACTGGCCCTTGCCTTTCGGGTAGGCCTCTTGCTCAGTATTTCTTGGCTTATGGGTTTGACCCAGCCCGCCTTTGGGCTTATGGGGTGGGAACCATCCGCCAAAGATTTGGTCCTCCTCGCGGGTGGTTTGTTTCTGCTCGCCAAAACAACCTCGGAATTGCATTCCAAGGTCAACCATCTGGAACATTCCGGTGCCAAGAACCCCCATGCAATGGACCACGGTTCCGATGAAGACTCCTCGAAAATTCTAGCCCCGACCAAGGCCAAAGCATCCAAGCGCCGAATGGCCACGGGCATTATCATCCAGATTATCCTGATTGATTTGGTCTTCTCCTTTGACTCCATCCTCACGGCTGTTGGGCTGAGCGATCAAATTCAAATCATGATTGCTGCGGTGGTTATCTCCATGATCGTTATGCTCTTGATGGCCGACTCCATAGGCCAGTTTATTCAAAAACAACCCTCGTTGCAGATCTTGGCCTTGTCCTTCCTCATGCTCATCGGATTTATGTTGCTGATTGAGGGTTTCCACTTCGAAGTGCCCAAAGGTTACCTGTACTTCGCACTGGCCTTTTCCACTTCAGTGGAATTGTTACGCCAGCGTTTTGAACGCAAGCAACCATGATGACCTACACATTTATCGTATAAGCACAAAGGCCGCCCACAGATCCGGGCGAGTAGGGTACTTTTCCCGCATACTCCGTTGTGCTTTCAAAAAAGCTACAGAAGGGACCAAACTCGTTGATAAATTACTGTAGAAATATCCCATCAACTCTCTTGTTTCTTGGTCGGGAACATCCCATAGGGAAACAAGTAATTGCTGAACTCCGGCAATTTTAAAAGCCCTTTTGAGACCAAAGGTGCCTTCACTGCCTTGAATTGATCCAAGTCCCGTTTGACATGCCGATAAAACAACCAACCTTGTTTTGCGCAATTTAAGCTGAGAAACTTCAAGTGCTGTCAAGATACCATCTTCTTGTTCCAAGTCAAGGTCTTCGGAACGCTGACCCAACCAAGCTGAGTTTCCTCCTGCCATGATAAGACCTGTCCGCATTAATGGATTACGATGTGTTTGGTAAACCGGCATTCCGGGTAATGTTGATACAGGTTCGGAGAATGAAAATCCATGGGTGGCTAAATGAACAATGGTCTTGGCTTGATTTCCATCTAAACTTTTAAAATAAGACTCAGAGGCCTCGGAACTCTCATTAATTTGAATACTCCAGCCTTGCTTATTTAATGAATCACGAACCGCATGAACTTCATCCAAGGTGCCCTTGAGGAATTGTAAAGGCTTAATATTGGATGAACCTAATTCAAGAATTTTAGGCACTGTTTGGAACTTCCCTTGTGGACTATTATCGAAATCATAATCAATCCCGCCACAAAGAAAAATGTTTTTGTGGTCAATTGGCAAATCCATCTGATCTTTATCAATTGCCAAATACCTGGTAGACGTTAATTGATTCATCTCCAAATGATCCAACAAATAAGCAGAATTATGATTAGCCAATAAATAGGAGGATTTTTGAACCCTCCCCCTTTTAGGCCGAGTATCCATACCAAAAATCGGCTTACCTGAAAAGGGATACAAAGCATGAAAAGGAATATTAGATAAAACGCCGATGGGTGAGTAATAAATGGTATGAACATCAGGAAGAACCTTGGAAAGTGGCGCCCAAATCAAATCATAATATTGCGTATAATCATACTCAGGGCGTAATCCAAGCAATGCGGCCTCATTACACAAGGTTACCCAAATAGGAAACTCAGAATCAGGTGTTACAACCAACGCATGGTAATAAAAATTACTATCCAAACGATTCTTTGAACGAATAAATTCAATAGCCATTTCTCCCGCTTTTAAGGAACCCTTAACATCCTTCCATGTAACCATGAGATGTTCTTTTTGGCGTTCATAAGCGGAGGATTTTCTTAGCAACTCCTTATCCAATTTGATGGTTCTATCGGATATATATTGGAATTTAACAGGATCAACATTGGGCTCAGTTTCTAATTTATTTAGTTTTCTTTTATAAATTTTCAACGAATCGCGTAAATTTTCTATTTCCTGAAAATAATCTTCTATAGAAATTTTGGATTCCATTAGACGACTTTTTGATTGCAGGGAAATATTATAGGCTAGACCGCTGAAAGCGGGATAATTTTCATAACAACGCTGGGCGTTCCACGTCACATCATCATAAAAGGATGATTCGGACTTCCAATACGCATCTTGTTGAGTCTCGTCCAACCATTCAAAATTATCTGAAATTTCTCGAAATTTGTCCGACAGCAATCGATCGTAAACCTCATAAGCAGCACTAATCCGATTTGAATGAATTAAAATATCTGCTAGTTGACCTTCAACCGCGATGAAATCCGGGTGCTTTGGCTGATAAAGCTGTTGACGAATTCGACGTGCCTCCTGGTAAAAATTCTCTGCCAGGGAATACTTTCCTTGTAAATGAAATACCCTGGCTTTGTTGTAAATTAAGATTCCATAATCTGCTCCACTATTAGGAGTATCGTGAAAATAGGTGAACGCAGAGTCCAAATAAAGTTGCGCATTGTCAAAATCTCCGTTTTGAATATAGACCGTTGCGATATTGTTATAAAGGAGAGTTTTTTGTAATTTATCATTCGGCAAGGCGTTTGCCCATTCAAAACATTTTTGATAATAGTTCAGGGCTAAAAGAAACGAGTCTTGGTCTTTGTAAGTGTTCCCTAAATTCTTGGTGGCTTTAAATAAACCGTCAATTTTTTTATCGTGCAAATCAGGCAGTTCTCTATAAACCATCAAAGCCTCCTTGGTGAAATGTTCCGATTTCTTGAGATCTCCAAATCGGTAGTACATTTCACCGAAATTGAGCAAAATAGCGCCGAACTGATCTTTCTTAGAAGCATAATCAACACGCATACTTACTTTAATGGCTTCCTCATACAATTCTTCGGCTTCTCTAAAATAACCTAACTTGGAATAACAGAGCGCAATGGAACCCGT
>VHBD01000028.1 GCA_016872125.1 Sphingomonadales bacterium | reverse complement strand
AAACGGGAATGATGCAGATTGTGGTGACGGGAAGTATTGACCCACCGCCCGATCCTGGTTTTTTCAAAACCTTGAGGGTACAATTCAAAGCCAAGATGCCCGTACACATTGTAGGCAATCATGAACAAGAAAAACAACAAAATATGGGTTCGGTGCACCGGTAGTCCAAACACAAAAACAGGCAAGATTCCTATCTCAACGAGTGCCTCCCATGGATGAAAAGCATAGGCCGCCCAAGGCGAAGGATTGGTGGAGCGATGATGAACCGTATGCACCTTGCGGTACCAGAAAGGCAAATGCATCCAACGATGCGCCCAATAGAAATATGCGTCATGCACCAAAATCATCACCGGAAAAACAAGGACATAATACCACCAGCCGTAAAAATCAGGAGTTGGCAACAACAGCGTGTAAGAACGAATCGCCGGACTTTGCAAAAGGAAAGAAGCCACCACACCAAAAATCAAGATGGTCATTGCCGAATACCCTATCTCCCTTTGGTAATCCGATAATCTTGGAAAACGGGGTTGGATTTTACGAGAGTGTAGTGCCTTCCAAACGTAGAAAATCATAAAGGCTACCCCCGCAAAGAAGGTATAACGCCCACCTATTCTCCAAACTGCTTTGGGAATCAACTCCCACCAATCTGGACCAAGCTCCATCAACGACGAACCAAGCGGCAAGGTCTCGCAAGCGGCTCACCGGAAGGGCCGATGAGTTCGACCGTGTAAACACCGCTCGTAAGTTGGCTCAAATCCAAGATTGAAATTCCAGGAGATGTCCCTGAGTTCCCCGCAGTTTCCCCAACATTCCAACAAGCATCGAAAGGATACCTGCCTTGAACTTTACCTGACAAATCCCGAATGATCCAATGCAAGGAAACTGTGCCAATCAAGGCGGAACTTACCTGCGCCGATAGGCTTGATGAGAGCCACACCTGAACCCTGCCATCGGTAGGGTTGGGAACCAAGGAAAACTCCGTACTGATCAAATTCTTCCTCGGAGCTGGGATTCGAAGACCTAATTCTGGCAAAGGTTGGGCCATAGGGTCCGCCCACTCCGACCCAAGACCGGCATCCCAAGTCCAAGACAAGGGAAGTTGACCGCATGGATGATGAATTTCGGCGACAACCTGTCCATCCACAAGCTCAACACCCCTCCTATCGTTCCAAGCTAAACGAAGTCGTCCTTCCGATAGGGCATAGACAATTTCTTGATCTCCCAAACGCGATACCAATTTGGGTTCTCCCAAGAAATCAGGCCAGGACAGATCAAGGGAGAGCGCCCCAACCCTTGCGGGACCCGAAGCTCTTAGCACCGTAACGGCGCTTTGATAATCCGAGTATCCTGCACCAACTTCGGATAAACTCGATTGGTTCGATGCATCCTCGCTCAATTCGAAGGAAGCAAAACCCTGACGGGCTGCCGCCGGTACAAAAGAACCATTAACGTCACCGTAACACATGGCCTTGAGATTCCGTGTGATCGCTGCACCGCTGGTGGTTACGGTGGCCGTATCAAAGACCCAATCCCCTGCAGGGAAGGAGGAAATAACATTGGAATATCGTCGGTTGATTACCAAGGCATCCGAGGCATTCACTGAATTCGAACCATTAACATCCGCTGCTCTAAGACGCAAACCCGTCAGGGGTTGGGTATTCGCAAAATGCAAATTCGCCTGCAATGCATCCGTTGCATTGACACCGCCCGTTGTACGAGCTGTGTTCAGCGAGAAGGATCGAACACCGTTGGTGTAGGCATTGATGGAATACGTACCGTTGGACGCGGTGGTCGTCTGGGCATCCTGTACCCCGCCCGGAACCGTCAAAAGGCGGACATTAACGGAGGATAAGGGGGTATTAGCCGAATTATTGTAGGTCACCACCCCGCTCACAGGCTGAATGGTCGCGCCACCGTTTACTTGGACCATATAATCCTGAGTTTCACCATAAGTGTAGGTCCCGCAAGCCTGAGTATTTGTAGCCGAACCACTCTCTCGAAGAACGACCCTCATTAAACAAAGGCCGGCGGAAGCTGCTGGTGAGGCTATAGAAATATTGTTCAAAGTCAATGAGGCATTGGCGGTATTGGCAAGGCTTCCCCCCATAACCATTTCACTTCCTTCAAATTGATAATTCCGATTATAATCGATGAAAACCTTGGCATAAGCTGCAAAATCACTCCCGCATGTTCCTCTGATGAGGGTAGCAGAATAGGTTTGACCCAGCGTAACCTGAAAAGGAGGCGAGCCAGTCCGATCGGTATAGGTTGCACAGTTCCCTGATCCTGTTGGATAGGTAATCGTCGTTCCAGCAAAGGTAAAAGACGCGACCCTGGTGTCCGCAGAATTCGTTGCACCCGATAAACAAGCTGAAGCTCTGGCTCGAATAAAGTTAGTCCTCGTCAAGGAGTCGGATCCAAAAGCATTGGTGACCCTAAGTTTCACACTGTATAGCCCTGCTGTATTGAAATAAAGACGGGGATTGGCGCTTGTTACGGACGATCCGGGTGCAAAAGCCCAACCGGTCGAGGGGGTAATGGTCCATAATCTACTGCTTGGAACGCCAACAGACTGATCGGTAAGTTGAATAGTATCCAATACGCCACCAAAATCAGCAAGGGTATCGCTTGCAACAAAGGCCGTGGTCAAAGGTCCGGGGTTCACCACCACAGCCTGGCAAGAATTGGCCGTGAGCAACGACACCCTTCTTGGGCTGTTCGCCAAAACAGTCCACATCCTTTGCACCTGGTTGTAGGTAAACAAATTCATGCAGTTGTCATCGGAATAATCCATATAGTTCTGCACCATATCAGGGCCGGAGCATGAGGAATGGGTGGTCGGACAGCCGTAATTGGCAGCATCCGAAGGAGGAGTATCCGCGCAATAATCCGTCGCCGTGCACGAGGAACCATCCCCCCAAATATGACGAAGACCCAACCAGTGACCAACCTCGTGAGTGGCCGTACGTCCTTTGTTATAGGCGCCTGTAAATGGATTGGCGGGTGGCCTACCTACCGAATTGTACAACAAAACAATGCCATCCGTATTGGCCGAGCCTGATGTAGGCATCCCCGCCAGGCCTGAAGAAACCGGGAATTGAGCATACCCCAATACCCCACCCGAAATATTGACTACCCAAATATTGAAGTAACGGGTTGGATCCCAGATCGTGGCCGGCTTGATGGTCGCGTCAATGGAGGAGGTGGACCATGTGGCCGACTGGGAATATTGCCAACGAACAATCCCTGTAGAAGGATTGCCTTGGGGGTCCCGTTGGGCCAAACAAAAATTAATGTTCGACCCCGCTGCAACAGCTCTGAAATTAGCTGGGGCGTTCATCGTATCAGCATTGAGTCGTTTGAAGTCTTCGTTCAAGATATCCATCTGCGATTGAATCTGTGCGGCAGAAATATTCCACGAATCCGATGAGTTCTGATAGATTACATGGAAAACAACCGGAATATTATATTCCACCTCTGGACGAAAACTGGATGTATTATCGGCGATTCGATTGGAAATCCATTGTTCAAAAATTTGTTCTGATTCGCCGTGTTGCCCCTGCTGCATTCTGGCCTGGTGATGTTCGTGAGTATAACAACGAATTGATGGGGTCTGAGCTTCCGATTCGACCAAGGCGACGCCCCAAGCGATGAACCCCATTGAGGACACCCTTAGGAATCGGCTAAACAAGCCTTGGGTAAGAAGGCCTTTTGCCATGGCATAACATGCCAATATTCCTCTGGAAGAAGCGAAAAATGAAATGGAGGGCATAAACTTTAAATATCTCCAAATATATTTCACGTTTTGGGGTATTCCTTTCAAAATGAGATTAAAATCTCCCTCCTCTTCAACCCCTTCAATTTTCTCCTTATCCATATTCTTGCCCTTGGGTATTGGGAAAGCAATCAACAATTAAAAGGCCACCCGTGCCAAAACCGGGGCTTGATTGGGGCCAACGCAAACCCCACTGACCACCACAGTTCCCTCAGGGAGCAGGACCATTTCGCTGAAATCGTAGCTGTGCTGCAGGGTTCTGCGATCCAATACCCTTCCGAGCACATCGATGGCCCTTAACTCCAAGGTGCCTTGACCACTAACCTTTACCTGAGGACAAGTCCCTGGTCCATAAACGGGTTGAATATTCCAAAGGGCTCGCCGTTGGGTAGTTTGCAGCCTTGGCAAAACCACCGATAAGGCTTCCAAGACGTTTCCGTCCCGGTCTGTAAACTCTGAGGAGCTGGATAAAGACCATGAATTGGTCGCAGCTGGGCTCTCCTGATTAGGAAGAACTTTCAAATGCAGAATGGGTTCATGTGGGCCGAAATTCATTCCCTCAAGATCAAACCATGAAAGTCGCAATCGATTCCCTTCAAGGCTGTGTTCAGGCATCATACCCTTCATAGCAGATCGTACTCCTTCGATTTGCCATCCTTGGGGGGCATACAAGTCCAAAGTAACTGAGCCTAAGGGAATACCATCCTTCGAACCAAGGCCCTTGAGGCTCAGCGGCACCCAATCTCCTTGTGAAGAAATGTCTACAGCCGGGTTCAGATCCAAAGCGACTGTGCCTTGACGTATTGTCGAGGGTTGATATGAGGCATTGACATCCCCAACACAAATACCCCGTATATTTTGCGTAACGTTACCGGTGCTAACATTGACAGGTACCGTTTCAAATTTCCAATCCCCTGCCGCAAAAGACCCAATAAGCCCCGCCGTCCTGCGTGAAACCAGAAGAGCATCGGCGGAACTGATGGAATTGGATCCGTTCACGTCGGCAGAAATAAGGCGCAAACCGCTTAGATTTATGGTGTTATTGAATTGACGGGTAATCAGCAAGGCATCTGCTGAACTAACCCCGCCCCATGGCCTGGAGCTCAAGGCCGAAACCGAGTAAGAACCGCTTGAGACATTGCTGAAGGTGTATTGCCCCGTAGCGTTGGTGGTGGTGGTCTGAAGAACGTTGCCCCCTGTTCCCAATAGGCGTACAGTGCTGTTAACCACCGGGGTACCGGCTGTATTGTCGTACTGCAACAGGCCCGAAATCGTGTAGGAAGGACTGGATTCCAAAAGGGTAACCGCATCGGTGTAGATCTCATCCCCGCTGGTGCCTCCGTTGTTATTGGCGGCATTGGATGAAAAATAGAAAGTCACCGGACCTGTTCCGGCGGCAGGAGCTGTCCATTGAAAATTCCAAGTAATCGTCCCAGAAATTGTGGAGGTGTTCCCCGAACTGGATTGGTTCAGGTATCCTTGCTGGAGCCAGGTCCGGTTCGTGGTCGAAATGAGAGTGCCCGCATCCCCTCCTGACCCGTCCTCTACCTTGAGTTGAAAACCGTATTTGTTACGAGTAGCCCTGGAAACCGTGAGGCTTAGATTGTAAGTCTGACCTGGGACATAGGACGATGCGGCCGAACCGTTGAACGTGAGCGTACGAGTTGCCGGACCAGAATTAACAGCCGCACCCCCATGGCAGGAGGTGCAATTAGATTCTCCGGGAGCACTACTATACCCTAGTGGAGACCCGCCAGAATAGGTAAGAGCGCTGTAAATTCCTGTCAAAACCAAGAAGGAAGCCAAAACAGCGATTTTAAGTTGATGATGCATACTTTTGAATTTAAAAATATTAACCAATTTCTTTTGATAATGTTTGCCACCTTGATAATTAAGGGCTTGCACAGGAACCTTGTCGCCTTAACCCATAGACCCAATCATTTTACACGAAGTTCTATGGCCTTGGTCTTGGTTTTGAACATCCTTTGCTGGCAGGTTGCGGTAGGCCAATCCCCCCTGCAGGTTTCGACGAGCCAATTGGCCTTTGGCAACAAAACCGAATTGAGCAACGACACCCTCGGTGTATGGGTAACCAATACCGATACCGTTTCCTTGAATTGCCGAGCCACTTGTCTGCCTTATTACGGGGCAAACCCCTTTCGAACCTCGGACACCCTGTTCGCTTTGGCTGCCGGTCAAAGCAAAAGGGTAATCCTATCCTTCAATCCTATCCACAATACCTTGAACAACAGTGAATTATGGATATCTCATAGCGGTCGAGGGGGGCTAATTCGAGTAAATCTCACGGGACAAGGGGTTTACAGCAACCCCTATTACAACAGTACCCAAAACCTGGAAGGTGAACCCTTGCGGCAAGCGCTGGCAACCCTGCTGAGTTCTCCCTACACCTCCTTGGGATACTCTGGAACCAACAATGCCAGGCTGAGGATGTTCGGAACAGCAGACAATTGGAAAGTGAATGGTAGAGAACCATCCCATGCCAATCCCTACAAAAACGAATGCGTTTATTCCGGGCGAACCATCTCGTATACCTCCGCAGATTTCAATACCGGCACCTTGAACAATGCCCCCTACAGCATGAACACCGAACATACTTGGCCGCAGAGCTTTATGGGTTCGGCAGAGCCTATGCAAAGCGATATGCATCATTTGTTCATTAGCGACGGAGGGCTTAATACTGCACGAGGCAACAAACCGTTCGGCTGGGTACCTAACCCCACCCTCACCTACAACGGAGGCTCCAAAGCCAATTCGATTTGGTTTGAGCCTCGCGACGCGCACAAAGGCCCTGTGTCGAAGGCTATTCTGTACTTTGCCCTGAGGCATGCCGCCAACACCGCTGTTGTTCAGAGCTTTTTGGATACAGCGCAACAACGTATGCTGCGAGAATGGGTTAAATTATTCCCTTCCGACTCCGTGGCCATACGTCGAAACAACGATATCCAAAGCGCTCAAGGTAACCGGAATGCCTTGGTGGATTACCCTCAATTCTTGGATCGGCTTAGCACAGTTCTTCCACCTTCTGCCCCACCAAATATTCGGGACGCTCGCCTTAGCGAAAATTCAATACAGTTGGGTGTTGTGGGAGCAGGTACCGTCCGTAGTCACAACCTATGGGTCTTCAACGGAGGAAATCAAGCCTTGCAAGTAACCGGATTATCTATCAGCGGAACGGGCCTTGAATTTGGGCCCAACGGAGGAAATTCAATGGCTAATTTCTCTGTGGCACCGGGCGAAAGCACCAACATTACCCTTCGTAACAACTCTACTCTTACCCCCGGCAGTACCTATAATGCCATTTGTTCTCTAAGCTTGGGTTACGCTGGCCAAGCCAGTACCCTCTATACCGTACCTGTTCAAGTTACTGCTACCTCTGCGGCCAACCAAAGCAGCCTTAGCGGTGCTTTGAAATACGATAACACCACACTCTCACCTTTGATCGGTGTGACCCTTCGCTTAGTTGATGGACAAGGCCAAGCCGTCGCCAATGTCGTAACGGATGCCCTAGGGAATTTTAATTTAACCAATATTCCCTCAGGAACTTATACACTGGATTGGCTGAATCCCCTTACATGGGGGGGAGTGGGTGCGAACGATGCCTTGCTCATTAATCGCACCTTTTCCTCACTAACCGTCCTTACTGGCGTTAAAATCAAAGCCGCCGATGTCAATCTTTCGCAATCCATCAACTCCTCCGATGCTCTGCAAGTGAGCCGTCGCTTTGCGGGTCTAATAAATATTTTCTCAGCAGGTAATTGGGTTTACAGCCAAGCATCAGTCACCCTAAATCCTGGTCATAACACTATCACTATAAATGCTTTGTGCACAGGGGACGTGAATGCGTCAAGAGCCTTCTGATCAAGACACCTCAGCTTGACGGATGGCGTTAGCAAAAATGCCAGTAGCAACCGCTGCATTCAAAGATTCTGCGCTGCCAAACGATGGAATACCTACTCTGTGGGTTGCCAATTCTAATACGTTTTGACTTAATCCCTGGGATTCATTTCCGACCAGCAAAATTCCACCCAGCTTGGGGAATTGAGGGCGATTCAAATCCATACCACCTGGCATTGTGGCAACTGCCCAAGGGCCATCTTGAGCATCGTCATGCGCTACTTGTTCGTTAATCGCTAAAGAATATTCAGGAAACTTCATGCCGGTTAATCGAAATAATGCTGCGGGATTTAGGTCCGTATAATGAACAGGAACTCGAAACAAAGACCCCATGGAAGCCTGAATGACCTTGGCATTGAAACAATCTACCGTATCGGGACTGCAAATCAAGCCTTCAAAACCAAACCAATCTGCGATACGAATCATAGTACCCAAATTGCCCGGGTCTTGAATTCGATCCGCCACGATCCACCAGGGGGCAAGTTGCTGACCTTGATGTTGGATGCCGCCGGAGCGTCTTTCTTGGAATTTAATCCGCTCAGGCACTTCAAACGAAGCCATCACGGAGGGCGGGGATTTTAGCCGAGATATTCGCTCCATTTCCGAAAATGAAGCCGTTCTGACCATTACCTCCCTATTCAAACGACTCAGAACTTCCCTGGCCTCCTGGGAACTATCGGTCGAAATCACCACGAGCAAAGGCCTCCAATCACATTGAAGGGCCTCCATGATGATTTTGGGCCCTTCAAGAAAAAGTTCCTTTTGAGCCTTTCCACCTTGCCTTTGTGCAAGGGCCAACAAGGCTTTAACTTCGGGTTTGGTAAGATGCGTAGGTTCCAATTTTCAAAGATACGATTCTTCCTACTTGGGTTCCTTTTGGTAGGGTTAGGTCTCAGTTCCTGTTCCATTCAACGCCAATTGGACCCCGGACAAGTCTTTTTGAAAGGTTATACCCTTCAAGAGGTTGATTCCACGCGTGCTTTTTCAATAGCCAAAAATGCAAAGTCCACCGTTAATCCTTCCTCCAATGCTCTGAACCTAAGGGAACTTCGCAAATCGCTCAAACCAGGACTTAATCAAAAAATTTGGGGGGTATGGCCTCTAAGATCCCATGTTTATTTAATGGCCTTGAATAAGCCGGAAAGCAAAGTCCTTCAAAACGCCGCAAAGAGGTTCGGAGAAGCCCCCGTTTTGCATGATTCCGCCAACTTGCCCATGAATACAGACTTTCTATTGCGGGCCATTCATGCAGAAGGCTACTTGGATGCATTCATAACATCTTCCACCAAAAAAACCTCTAAGGGCATCCAGGAGATCTACAAGATACATAAGGGGAAACCCTACCGGATTGGAAAATGGAGTCAAGTTATCCTCTCCGAAGAGCCTGATTTTCGAAGTGATTTTCAAAAAATAATGCAGCAAAATTCCTCGACTTTCCCAAAGGAAGGAGCAATTTTCAGAGCATCCACTCTTGGAAATATGCGTAACAAAATATCGCAGGATTACAGGAACCTTGGCTATTTTCGCTTTAGCGCCGATTTCCTGGAATTTGAAGCGGACAGCGGTAGGATTCCTCATACCGTTGATTTAACCCTCAAAATTCTCAAACCTGAACAAGCATTCTACCATAGGCCCTACCGGTATCGACGTTGGAACCTTTATGTCGGGAATACCCCCCCATCCAGCAACGAGCCGAATTTCTTGCCTGTTGCGGATACGTTATCGTGGTTAAGGTACCTTAATACCGATGAGGCTGTGGACCAAAGCCTTTTGATTAGTCAGATTGATCAGCCCAACAATCCAATTTTCAGTGAAGGGCAACTTCGCAAAACCCTTGCCAATTTTGCAAGATTGGGGCTTTTTGCTCCAGGGAATTACACCATTGTGCCCAATGACTCTGCCGGTGAATTGGATCTTTTGTTAGTGTTAAAAACCCTCCCTAAATGGCAATTCAGAACAGAATATGAATTCTCAACCAACAATATTTCGTTATTTGGACTAAGTGGCAATATATCGTTTACAAGGAGAAATGCCTTAGGTATTGGTGATCAACTTGAATTTCGCGCGAATGTAGGTGCTGAATCTCAACAGCTTACTGGATCCTTTGCCAAGAGTTCCGGATTCAACACCCTCGATCTTGGACTCCGTGCTACAATTAGTGTTCCGGGGATTATCCGACCAGGTTGGTTTTCTCAATGGAAACTGAAAAGAGAGGAACGAACACTTATCTCTTTGATCTATCAAAGTCAACAAAGGCAAGATTTTGATCGTAATGTTCTCAAAATCGGACTGGGTTTAAGCGGACTTGTTCACGGCCGAACACATTACCAAATTTGGCCCATGGAACTAACTTATGCCAATACAGGTTTTACCAGTGACGCCTTGAGAAAAATTCTGGAAGAAGGCGATCCTTTGTTACGAGCTAATTTCGTTTCCTATTTCAGTACTGGAATACGAGGATCCTGGGTACAGGATCGAATTCGAGAATCCAAGAGGGATTACCTTGGCCTTAATCTAGAAAGTTCAGGTAACTTATATACCTTGCTGAAAGCCGGCTCAAGGAACCAAAATTTAACCGATACCATTTGGGGTTTGCCCTATTTCCGATTCCTCAAATTGGATGTCGAATGGCGTAAGCACTTTGTGGGCAAAGGCGAGTCCCTGGTTGCCTCCAGGGTTTTGGCCACGGTTGGTCTTCCCTTCGGCGATCAAAAAACCCTACCGCTGGAGAAAAGGACCTTTGGCGGAGGAACCAATTCCCTTAGGGCATGGCCAATCCGAGGTTTGGGGCCCGGCTCCCTAAGCAATTACGCCAATGGACGACTCATTCAATTCGGGGAAATTCGGTTGGAGGCCAATTTGGAATGGAGATTTAGGGTTGCGGGTCCCCTCAAAGCAGCCTTTTTCTTGGATGCGGGCAATATTTGGACGCTCAACGACACCGCATACAACGGTCTAGGGAATTTTACTTCGAAGCGTTTTATCAACGAAATCGCTTTGAACCAAGGCCTTGGATTGCGATATGACTTTGGGTTTTTTGTAATGCGGGTTGATTTTGCGCTCAAGGTCCGAGATCCCGCTTTGGCCCACGGTAAGCGATGGGTTATTGGCAATTGGTTCGATCCCGATTGGAGAAATGATCAATGGCGATACGAGGTTCAAGGTGATCAGCCATCTTTGAATCAAAACGGAGTGAGCCCGGTTTATCCTCTGTTTTCCACGGTTTTTGGGATCAATTACCCCTTTTGAACCTTTTTAAGAGCCATTTTCTCGATAGAATCGATACGGTTAATTTATAGAATAGGTGTGAATATGACGGATTGAGCGTATATTCGCAGCCCAATTAAGACTATCATTTCATGATTGCCATCGTTAATATTCAAGGCCAACAGTTCAAAGTGAGCCCTTCCCAGAGCGTGTATGTACACCGGCTGGATGCCAAAGAAGGGGATACCATGGAGTTGGATAGCGTTATGCTCATCGAAGACGGGGGACAGGTTCGCATCGGTCAACCCTACCTCACGGATGCCAAAGTAAAAATTCGCATTATCAGCCACCTCAAAGGCGATAAAGTCTTAGTCTTCAAGAAAAAAAGGCGCAAAGGCTACCAAAAGATGAATGGACACCGACAATCTTTTTCCAAAATCGCCATTGAATCCATCGCATAATCGATCATTTTCTTTCCAAAGCATATAATTCACCCCAACCATGGCACATAAGAAAGGTGTAGGATCTTCCAAAAACGGCCGCGAATCGGAAAGTAAGCGCTTGGGCGTCAAGATTTTTGGCGGACAATTGGCCAACAGCGGTAATATCATCATCCGCCAGCGCGGCACCCGTCATCATCCCGGTCGCAATGTGGGCATAGGCAAAGACCACACCCTCTTTGCATTGGTAGACGGTCGCGTTGTTTTCACCAAAGGAGACAAAGATCGCTCTTTCGTATCGGTAGACCCGGTCGTTTCCTGATATTCCTTCACATTTTTGCTTCCTTCATGTAAAGAAGGATAGCCACAGCCTTAAGGGTAAAATCAATCATCTTGGGTTTGTCAAACCCGATTAAGATCGTCTTTAGTAAATTGCGAGAGAAAATCCCCTATCGCATGCCTACAAATGCCACCCAAAGCTGCATTCTAGGAACCGGCCACTACGTTCCATCCAGAGTCGTGACCAACCATGACCTTAGCCAATGGATGGAAACGACCAACGAATGGATCATGGAACGGACCGGTATCGAAGAGCGTCGGTTTGCGGTTCCAGGTGTGGACACCACTTCTTCTATGGGGACCGAAGCGGCCAAACGAGCGATGGAAAACGCGGGCATAGAGGCTGCCGACGTGGACCTCATTCTCTTTGCTACCCTTAGCCCGGATTATTACTTTCCAGGCCCTGGGGTACAACTCCAACAGAACTTGGGGTGCAGGACCATCGGAGCCATCGATATTCGAAATCAATGTTCGGGGTTTGTCTACGCCATATCCATTGCGGATCAATACATACGCAACGGTGCAGCCAAATATGTTCTGGTCGTCGGTGCTGAACTGCATTCGGCGGGATTGGATTTGAGCACCCGTGGGCGGAATGTTTCGGTCATCTTCGGAGACGGAGCAGGAGCAGTAGTCCTTGGTCCCACCCACGAGTCAGGGAGGGGAATTTTGTCCACCCATTTACATAGCCAAGGAGAGCACGCCAAAGAACTTGCCCTCCTGGGGCCCAGCACCAGGGAATGGGTTCCCAAGATTATGGAACGTAACGACCCCGATGATGTTTCGTATTTCCCCTACATGAACGGCAACTTCGTCTTCAAACATGCGGTAGTGCGATTTGCAGAGGTGATTG
>VHBD01000027.1 GCA_016872125.1 Sphingomonadales bacterium | reverse complement strand
GAAAACGTGAGGTAAGAGCTCACGCGCTCCGATGGTGACATCGGTTTGGGGTAAACCTCCTGGGTTGCAAGGCCGTGTATACCGGGGCAGCGCTGCTCGCGCATTCCCGGGGGGTAGGCCGCTTAGATAAATGGTGGAAATGCCGCAAGGCATACAGAATCTGGCTTATAGCGCAACCTTTTTTTATTAATTTCTACCCATTTTCACCAGATAATTTCAGTTTTGAACAAATTCTCTAGCTTTGTATAGTAAATTAGACAATGTTTATGAGGATTCTTGTTGTTGACGATGAGGCCACCATCAGGGATAGCCTAAAGGATATCCTTGAGAGCGAGGGTTTTGACGTAGAATTGGCCGGCGACGGAATACAGGCTCTTCAAATCCTAGGAGACCATGAATTCGACTTGGTCCTGTCCGATATCAAAATGCCCCGTATGGACGGCATCGAGTTGCTTTCCCATTGTGCTAGGCATTATGCTCATTTACCGATCATCATGATATCAGCCCATGGTAATGTGCAGACCGCAGTCGAAGCCACCAAACTTGGGGCCTTTGATTTCATCACCAAACCATTGGATTTGGACAGGCTGCTGATTACCATTCGGAATGCCCTTCAAATCCGTGCACTTAAGCAAGAAGCCATCACCTGGACCCAGGATGATCTGGATCCTGTAGAACTCCAAGGGCAATCCCCTGCCCTTCTTAGTCTCAAAGAAACCTTGCAAAGGGTAGCACCTACCGATGTTCGTATCCTGATTAGTGGGCAAGCCGGTACCGGCAAAGAATGGATTGCCCGATTCATCCATCGACTGAGCCCTCGAAATCACGGCCCCTTCGTTTCCTTGAACTGTGCAACGGTCCCGGCGGATAACCTAGAATTAAAGTTATTTGGCCAAAGTGACCCCTCGGGAGATACCCTCTTGCCTAAAGGTTATTATAACCAAGCACTGGGAGGTACCTTATTCCTGGATGAAATTGCGGATTTGCCTGGCCCCGCGCAGTTGACCTTGGTTCGCTTATTGGAATCCTCCAAAAACCAAGGAGCTTCAAGCCGTCACGGGGTTCGAATCCTGGCCGGAAGCCAAAAGGATCTCGTTCAACTCATCGATGAAGGTAAATTCAGGTTGGATTTGTACCACCTACTCAGTGTAATCCTCGTTCATTTGCCTTCCCTTCATCAGCGCCGCGAAGATATCCCCATGCTCGCAGGCATCTATCTCAACCGAATTTGCAAACAATACCAGCTTCCATCCCTGCATTTTGAATCGGAAGCCCTTCGCGCTTTGCAAGCCCTACCATGGACAGGTAATTTGCGTGAACTCAAAAACGCGGTTGAACGCCTTGCCATCCTTGCTGGCCCCAACATCACCCGTAAAGACGTTCAACAATATATACAGCCCATCTTGTCAGAAGGTTACCAGGAGAATTCGATGGCGCACCATAAACAAACTGAGCATCAGTCCCTTATTTCAACCTTGGAGGAAGATAATTTTCAGCGTTTCAAGGAGCTCACGGAGAAGATTTTTGTGGAGCTTAAACTCAAAGAAAATCAGTGGAACATCGCCAAAACCGCTGAGAGCATCGGCATACAACGCTCACACCTCTACAACAAAATTGAGCGCTACCAGCTCTCCAAGCCCAAAACAAAAATCTAAGGAGAATTTCTATCGAATCACTCGAATTGTCCCCGAATACGAAACATCGTTACCGTCATCGTTCACTTTGAGCAAATAATAATAATTCCCAGCTTCAAGGCCCGGAGCATCCCAATCGTTTTGGTAATTATCGGAATGAAATACCGTTTGACCCCATCGATTAAACAAAGTAAACCGTGATCCAGGGTACAGATACAGGTATTTGATCTTGACCTTGTCGTTGATATCATCACCGTTGGGCGTAATAACATTGGGTACCACCACTTCCCGATACGGTACTCCGAACTCCAAAACGTTGGAATAAGACCGGAAAACAGCGTCAGGACGTTCCGTGTACAATCGAAGTTTGTACTGGCCTTTCTTACGGGGTTTTCGATACGACAGCAGCGTGTCTGCCCAATTGGCCGTGTCCACCACCCAACCCAATTCAGGTCGTTTAAGGTCAAATCGCTCTATTTGATACTTGGCCATATCCCAACCCAAATATCCGTTCCAACGTAAAGACATCAAGGAATCATCCTCGTTGGTCTCAGGTTCGTTCACCAAGCGAATGGTCGATAACGTGCGTGATCGAATATTCCGAATTCCGTTGATGAGGTTGAGGTCCACATTGTAGCTAATAGGTTCGTCTTTGGGCAATACCGGGGCATAGACATCACGGTGTCGGAGAGAATCTACAGAAGGTTCAATCCAAAAACGATTGGTCAAACGAATGGGATTTTCCCCTGGCCGATAGCGATATAAGTTGTAACCGTTAAACCAAGCGCGGTTCAACGAGTCGTTATTCGGATCAATTCCCCAATTCAGGATGACTGCATTTTCGTTGATAGTGTCGAGCGTCACGTTTTCCATTAACAAGGGCGCTCGATAATCCGGACAATTGCTAACGTTAATAATCAACGTATCAAACTCGTTCATAAACAGATCGCAACGATTTCCGAAGGTATTGTTATCGGTTCCTTTACGGCTAACCAAGTAATAACGACCGTTTTTTTCAAAGCCTCTGGTCAATCGCAACCAAATATTACGGGTACGACCGTCGCTGATGCACGTATCGGGCCTGGCTTCCTGGATTTGAACCAAATCTCCGTCCGGGTCATAGAGCCTAAATTCCGAACCATTTCGTTCAATGGAATTGCAGGCCACCAAGGAGTTAAGTTCTACTTTAAAGGTTGTATCGGTGGTGCACTGCAAGGCCGTCGAGCCAAACTTGAAAGCGGGACGTATGTTGTCGCAATACCGTCCAATACCCAAAATAACTTGAACGTCAACCTTCACATAGCCCACCAAGACGCCATTGCGGTATTCATCAACCTTCAGGGCAAAGATTGAGGTTTGTTGAGTGTTGGAGAAAAAACTGATATTACCGTTGCTGGGATTGATCGATATTTGATTACCGACCACATTGGCTGGAACCTGAGGCGTTCTTGGTGCCAAATAGTTGGCGTTCACATTCCATCCCGTCAAAGCGGAGGTTAAAGAATAAACCACAGAATCTCCTTGAGGTTCAGAAACATCAAAAACCACCGTTACCGGTTCTTGAATGCAATACGCCGGTACTTGAAACGAATTGAAACGCGCGGAGGTATTGCCAGCTGGGATATTGTTGTTAAGATAAGAATCAATAAAAAAATTCTGTTGGCCCGGAGCAGGTCCCAAGGTATTATTCGTGTTGCGGCAGCACCAACCGGCATTGACAGATTGTCCCCACACAAAATACCAATCGTTGCAGGTAGGAGTTGTGGCTGAGAAGGGCAAAGTAACCGTACCGGTCCACTTGTATTCCTGCAATCCGTAACGCGTTCCACCGTTGCAGGTGCTGGGGTCTATGGTACAGGCCGTAACGACCTCGATCCCCGTACCCGGAACCCAGGTGACAGGCAACGTATAGGTTTGACCACATCCGTTACGGTAGTACATGTTCATATTGGAGGTCGTGAACGGACCTTGCATAATCGAATTGCAATCCCTGTATATAGTCAATGTAATTTGATATTCGTTGGGATTCGCCAATTTGGTGTATGTAATATTACCACCAGCAATATGGGTCGCACTTACTCTTCCTTGCATGAAAAGGAAGGAAGTGAACAGAGCCAAAAACTTTGGGAAGTAAGTAAGATAAATTCTCATTTATTTTATAATTTGAAGTGGGCCGTAAACCGGATCTTTGTCGATCACCCTCACAGTGTAATAGTAATTTCCTGCAGGTAGATTCGATGGAGACCAATCGTTACGATAGTTCTCGCTGCTAAATACTAACTGGTTCCAGCGATCAAAGATGGCGACTTTAGTTCCTGGGAAATATTCAATATCCTTGATAGTGAAATTATCATTTACCCCATCCCCGTTGGGTGTGATTACATTGAAAACAACCACGGGGCGGTCGATGATATCAAAGAAAATACGGTTGGAGTGTGCCACCAAGGAACTGTCGTCATTCACCGCTTGAACCCAAAGCCGGTACCTCCCTAATTTGGTTCCTTTCTGAATTCCGAAGGTGGTATCGGTGGTGGAGCCAACCCATAAACCTACGGTATCATTGACTGCAGTGACAAAGACATTATACTTCGAATTAGGCCAACCTTTGTAAGCCGGCCATCGAATTAACCCTATTCCCCTGTTCCCATTGTTGAGGGTGGTATCACCGGCCTGCAGAAAAATATTATTGACCGAATCTCCAAAATCGGTCTGCCCGTAATATTTCATTTCCAAAACGGCTAAGAAATCACGAGGCCCTTCGGTGGGATCTTGAACGGTGGTGGTCAACACCGTGTCTTGGAGGTTAGCCACCGAAGCAAATCGGTACCAACGAGAGGAGTTTAGACTATCGTTTTTGTAAAGAATGTAACGCTTAAAATAAGTAGTGTCAAAATTTTCGGGGGTCGACCAAGTGAGCACAATATTCCTGTTATTGGGCTGAACGTCCACATTGCGCATTCGGATTGGCGTATTGTACTCGTAACAGGTATTCAATCGAACAATAATAGTATCAAATTCCTGGGTTCCAGAACCACAATCGCCCAATAACGTGTTGTTATCCAAGCCCCTTCGGATCACCAAATGATGGTCTCCATTGACCAGAAATTCAATTGCGGATTCCACCGTGATGGAATCCACCCGGTTTCCATTGCAGGTAAAGGAAACCTTGCGGATTTGCATCAGCTGGCCGGCAGGGTCATACAACCTAAAATCTGTACCGTTGGTATCTATACTGCTGCAGATGAGTGCGCCGGATTTGGCTTTAAGACCAATGAGTTTGGTATAGCATGGAGGATTGACCACCGGCCAGCGAGAGGTGGTATCGATGGATTTGAAACCACCAAAATAAATACCTTGGCATTGCCCAATGGGAGAGAACAACCACCCTTCGCTCTGAGACGAATTAGGATAAGTGAGACCAGCAGTGGTTGGCGATACAATCCATTGGGTGGAATTACGGGACCATGCTGGAAGAGGTGCACCAATATTCGCACTGTTCACCACATAAGCTATTGTTCCTGGAGCGTTATGCAAACCCAAGACCGCCGTGCCGCCAGCCCAGGTTGTGCAATTGGGTTTATTCTCGATATGAACCTCAATGGTGTTGTTGCATTCGTTGAGGACAATTTGAAATGTGCCCAATAACGAGGTGCACTGAAACATCGGTAATTGATAATATGAAACCACCAATTTGCGATTGGGATAAGAACCCACCGTTTGGTACGAAATCGTACCGTTTCCATTTAAGTTGGACCACCAATCTTGCCATGGACCCATGACACAGTTTTTGGGCACTGTGGTAGCTGTACTCGGAATAGACGCTGAGGTGTACGTCGTCGGCTGACCGGGAGAGAAGCTAATCCAGCCGTTGGTCCCCACCCAAAACTGGGTGTAGTTGTTGCCAAAATAACAAAACGAGAATCCAATTTGATAAGGACCTGCGACACCATCATCGGCGCTACTGAATTCCCCGGTCAAAGAAGCGCCCGCATAAGGCATGGGCGAAAAGGGAATTGTGCTAATGGCATAGGTTTGAGCTGTGACGTTGCCAACAGGTAGGGTAAGCAAGACCATGCACACCAAACCCCAAAATCCCAGGAACAATGATGGGGCCTTGACGCGTTGAAATATAGATTTCAAGAAATGGCTTTTAGACAAACCGAAAATTAAGACCGTTTTGGGCTAAAAAAGTAATTTCGGAGTCCCAATGGAAGGTTTAATCTGTTTTTAAAATTCCCCTTTGGCGGAGATTTTAAGTACTTTTGTGGCCGAATGAAGCATATCCGGAATTTTTGTATTATCGCCCACATTGACCACGGGAAAAGCACCCTTGCCGATCGTTTACTCCAAATCACTCATACGGTGGAGGATAGGGATCTTCAAGCCCAGACCCTCGACGACATGGATTTGGAACGTGAGCGGGGCATCACCATCAAAAGCCATGCCATCCAAATGAACTATAGACTTGATAATCAAGACTATATTTTGAATTTGATTGATACCCCCGGCCACGTGGATTTCTCCTACGAGGTATCCAGAGCCATTGCATCCTGCGAAGGCGCCTTGCTCATTGTGGATGCCTCCCAGGGCATCGAGGCGCAAACTATCTCCAACCTGTATCTCGCCTTGGAGCACGATTTGGAGATTATTCCGATTCTCAATAAGATGGACTTACCTTCCGCCTCCCCGGAGGAAGTCAAAGACCAAATCGTCGAACTCTTAGGTTGCCAAAGAGAGGATATTCTCCCTGCAAGTGGTAAAACCGGCCTTGGTGTGGACAAAGTCCTCGAGGCCATCGTCCACAGGATCCCTCCCCCCCAAGGAGACCCTGCTGCGCCCTTGCAGGCCTTGATTTTTGACTCCATGTACAACAATTACCGAGGGGTCGTCGCCTATTTCAGGGTTTTTAACGGAAGAATCCGTAGCGGCGAAAAGGTGAAGTTCGTCAATTCAGGAAAAGAATACGGGGCCGATGAGATCGGCATCCTCAAAATGAAACCTCAACCCAGAGAATACGTCGAAACAGGCGATGTGGGCTACATCATATCGGGGATCAAACAAGCCAAGGAAGTGCAGGTAGGCGATACCATCACCAGCCTTGAACGATCCTGCGCAGAAGGAATCAAAGGTTTTGAAGAGGTTAAACCCATGGTTTTTGCAGGAATTTACCCTGTAGATACTGAAGATTATGAGGAACTTAGGGACTCCATGGAAAAGCTTCAATTGAACGATGCCTCCTTAGTCTTTGAGCCCGAATCATCGGCGGCTTTGGGCTTTGGGTTTCGTTGCGGTTTCCTGGGGATGTTGCATATGGAAATCATCCAAGAGCGATTGGAACGGGAATTCAACATGACCGTCATCACCACCGTTCCCAACGTGTCGTATTTCTGCATGACTACCAAGGGGGAAATGCTCACCGTCAACAACCCCTCCGATCTACCCGATCCCAGCCATATTGACTTTATCGAAGAACCCTATATTCATGCCCAAGTCATCACCAAGGCGGACTATATAGGACCCGTCATCGCACTGTGCATGCACAAACGTGGCGTGATCACCAACCAGACCTACCTAAGCAGTGACCGAGTCGAAATCACCTTTGATATGCCGCTGGGGGAAATCGTCTTTGACTTCTACGATAAACTCAAGACCATATCCCGCGGTTATGCCTCCTTTGATTACCATTTGATCGGATACCGCCAATCCAAATTGGTACGCATGGATATACGGCTCAACAGCGAACCGGTGGATGCCCTGTCTGCCCTGATTCATGCCGATAAAGCCTATGATCTGGGCAAAAAAATGTGCGAAAAATTACGGGAACTTCTCACCCGTCAACAGTTTGAAGTCGCCATCCAAGCCTCCATTGGCGCCAAAATCATCGCCCGCGAGACCCTCAAAGCTTTGCGCAAAGATGTAACCGCCAAATGTTACGGAGGAGACATTTCCCGTAAGCGCAAACTTCTCGAAAAACAGAAAAAGGGAAAAAAACGCATGCGCCAGGTAGGCAATGTCGAAATACCCCAAAGTGCTTTTTTGGCGGTGCTCAAATTGGATTAACGCCTTAGCCAACCATTCAACAAATGTCCTCCCCCTTACTTCTTGACGGCAAAGGCACTGCTGCACAAATTCGAGAAGAATTGAAGGTGGCCAATAGCCAACGCAGGGCAGCAGGTCAACGACCCCCTTTGCTGGCAGCCGTTTTGGTGGGGAACGATGGAGGCAGTGAATCGTACGTCGCTCACAAAATCAAGGCCTGTGCCGAAGTTGGCTTCGAGTCCAGGCTGCTACGGTTCACGTCCGATATCAGCCAAGACGAACTCCTGTCGGTGGTCAATGGACTCAACAACGATGACCAAGTGGATGGATTCATTGTACAGCTACCCTTGCCTCCCCATATCGATGCGCAAGTCATCAACCTTGCCATTGACCCCACCAAAGATGTTGACGGCTTTCACCCCGTCAATGTGGGACGCATGGCCTTGGGCCTCCCTACCTTTTTGCCGGCCACCCCTTCGGGGATTTGTGAATTGTTAAGAAGAAACGGTATCGTCACCGGCGGGATGCATGCCGTGATCCTTGGTCGGAGTGCCATCGTGGGTTCTCCCCTGGCGCAGCTGTTGGCTAGGCCGCAAGAACCCGGCAATTGCACGGTCACCCTCTGCCATTCCAGAACCCAAGGCCTCAAGGAGCATTGCTTGAGAGCAGATTTGTTGGTGGCGGCCATGGGGAAACCCGGCTTTGTCAAGGCCGACATGGTCAAACCCGGTGCGGTCGTGGTGGATGTGGGGACTACCAGGGTTGAAGACCGCAACAGGCCGTCAGGATTTGTCCTTCGTGGGGATGTGGCCTTCGACGAAGTTGCTCCCCTGTGCAGGGCAATCACTCCTGTTCCCGGTGGCGTAGGCCCTATGACCATCGCAAGCCTCTTGACCAATACCTGGCAAGCCGCAACTGCCTCTTAAACCCCTTTCCCAACACCAATATGGCGGCCCAAGTCGCAAAACACAGCCTGCAATCGGTTCAGCTACCGGTCATGGAGCAATTTCTCAGTTTGCAGGGGGAAGGAAGAAATACCGGTCAAGTCGCCTATTTCATTCGCCTTGCGGGTTGCGATGTGGGTTGTGTTTGGTGCGATGTCAAAGACTCTTGGGACGCAGAGAAACATCCGTTGCGAAGCGTGGACGAATTGGTCCAAGATGCCCTTCGTTCAGGTTCTCCTAACATTGTCATTACTGGAGGGGAACCTTCCCTCTATGACCTTACGGAATTAAGCAAGCAACTACGGGCTGCAGGGCTGCAGGTATGGTTGGAAACCGCTGGAGTTTATCCCCTGCGCGGTGAATTTGACTGGATATGTCTCTCCCCCAAAAAGTTCAAAGCTCCCCTACCGGAGTGCTTATCCGTTGCCAATGAATTCAAGGTCGTCGTTTACCATCCCTCCGACTTGTCTTGGGCACTAGGTTTCTTGGACCAACTCCATCAAGATTGCCTCCTGTATGTACAGCCGGAATGGGACAAGAGGCTTAGCATCACCCCGCATCTTCTGCGTTATCTTCAAGAGAACCCCCGATGGACCTTGTCCCTGCAAACGCATAAATATCTTGACATCCCCTAAAATTCATCGGAGCAGGGGCTCTTTGAAAAAGGCCCTTTTGAGCAGCCCTAAGAGGATCTTGGGGCTAGGTTTGCTCCTTGTCTTGGGTTTGGAGCCATGGGCCCTTGCACAAAACGACGATTTGATTTTCGTGGATCAGCGCAAAGCGGAAGCTTCTTTGGCCAAGGCCGTTGAGCCGGCCGCATTGGGGGAATACGTCAAGGCCATGAGCAGGGTTATGGTCGTTTGCCAACAATACAAGGACTATGCCCCTGCTTGGTTGACCCTGGGCGAGCTTCACTTGAAATTACAAGAATGGGAGCCTGCGGTCAAGGCCTATGAAAATTCCATTCGGCTACACCAAAGGCTTTCGATCAAGGCTTACCACGGTTTGGCCCAAGCCGCTATGCAAGTAGGCAATTATGAAAGTATTCTAAAGCACTGCGTCGAAGTACCTACCTTTCGATTGGCTTCCGAAGGTCAATTGCGGGATCTTGCCTTGTGGCGAAAACAAGCTCAATGGGCACTGGAGGCCATGAAGCGTCCTGAGCCTTTCAACCTTCAGGCGGCTCCCTCGGCGTTGTTGGGCGATGGCGCCAGCTACCTTCCTTGTTTATGCCGCAATGGAACCCAAATTGTCTTTACGCGAAGGGGAACAGAAGGAGAAGATTTCTATGAGAGTCAATTGATCGACAGCAATTGGCAGCAGGCCCATGCTCTGGAAAGCCCGCTCAATTCCGACTTGGATGAAGGCGGGTGTTGGCTGAGCCCTGATGGACAAATGATTTGGTTCACAGGATGTTACAGGGATGGAGGCCTGGGGTCTTGCGATTTGTATTACAGCATTCGAAAAGACGGACGCTGGCAAAATGCCGTATGGGCTGGTTCGGTCATCAACTCCACCGGTTGGGATGCGCAACCCACCCTGAGCAGCGATGGTTTGACTTTGTATTTTGCGAGCACCCGCCAAGGCGGTTTGGGCGGCAGTGATTTGTGGGTTAGTTACGGGAAAATAGATTCTACCGATTGGCCACTGGATACGTTGGGAAACCCCGAGTCCACGCCTTGGTGGCAGTGGAAGGCTATGGAACCAGACAAACTCCTTTGGACCGAACCCATATCCCTAGGGCCGACATTGAACACCGCATACAACGAGAACAGTCCCTACCTGCATCCCAACGGAAGGGACCTGTACTTTGCATCTGCCGGGAGGGAAGGCATGGGCAATATGGATCTTTATCGCGCTCGAAAATACTCAGGGCCTGTGGCGTCGGATTCGCCATCGCATGCATGGACAGCGGACTTTCAACGGCTCCGAAAAATGGGGGTACCCGTGGTACTTTGGCATGAACCGATCAATTTGGGCTACCCCTTGAACACCCACACGGATGAAATGGGATTCGTCTTGGAGGCGAACGGGAATTCTGCCTGGATGAGCAGGCCGTACCAGGGCCGTATCGCCTTGCATCGCATTGGGTTGGCCAAGTCGGCCTTGCCCTTGATGGATCCCGAAATACCGGTTTTGGCCCAGATTCCGGATTCCCTCGCAAGTCCCAAAGCAGTACAAGAATGGATCCTACGCGATATTTATTTTGAGGTGAATGCCGCCACCCCGTTACCCGCTTCCAGGGCATCCTTGCTTCAATTGGCCGCTTGGATCAAGAAGAATCCAGAGCTACGCATCGAGGTTCAGGGCCATACGGACAATACCGGTAACAACGAAAAGAATCGAATACTCTCGCAACAAAGAGCAGACGCCGTGCTTCGCTCGCTGCTTGGTAAAGGCTGCGCAGCAAGCCAATTAAGTGCTGTAGGTTACGGGGCCTCCCGCCCCATCGCCAGCAACAACAGCGCCGAAGGACGGGCCCTCAATCGCCGTACGCAAATCAAGATTCTTCCTTAGTGAAGGAACGAACCGTTTGGTCCAAGGACAATAACCGGTCCAACAAACGAGGTAATTGTTGAAGGGGTAACATATTGGCCCCATCGGATAAGGCAAGGGACGGATTAGGGTGGGTTTCCAGAAAAATACCTTGGGCACCGCAAGCAATGGCGGCTTTGCCGATGGTCTCTATGAATTCCGGCGTCCCCGCGGTCACTCCGCTTTCTTGATTGGGCTGCTGCAGGGAATGGGTAATGTCCACCACAACCGGATATCCAAGATTCTGCATGCGCGGTATGGAACGAAAATCAACAATTAAATCATGATAACCAAACTGGGTTCCCCTTTCGGTCAGCCAAATCCGGGGATTGCCGAGGCGGGCTACCTTTTCGGCAGCGAATTTCATCGAGGAAGCGGACATGAATTGCCCCTTCTTGATGTTAACCCAACGGCCTGTGCGGGCCGCGGCCTCCAATAAATCGGTTTGCCTGGCAAGGAATGCCGGTATTTGAAGAACATCCACATGGTTCGCGGCCATGGAGGCCTCCTGCGCATCATGGATATCGGTCAGAACCGGCAAGCGGTAACGCTCCCGAATGCGTCCAAGAACGCCCAAGGCCTCATGATCACCGATGCCTGTGAAAGATTTCGCTGAAGAACGATTGGCCTTGCGGTAAGAGGCTTTGAAGATAAAAGGCAGATTGCGTTCCTTGCAAAGCCCTTGGATCCTCTCGGCAATTTCTTGGCTTAGGTCTTCTGATTCTACAACACATGGACCAGCAATCAAAAACATTCCGGAGCGACCTGCTTCTTTCAAGAAATCATCGTAAACATCAAGCGAAAGCATCTGTTTTTTTAATTGTTATAGGCTTTGCGCATTCCCCATATTGCCCACCACCTCAATTTGATCACCCCCCAAACGGCTTCTTTGATAATACCCTTGGAAATCTTACTACTTCCCAAAGTCCGATCGGTGAAAATGATGGGGACTTCTTTGATTTTGAAGCCACCCATCCAAGCCTTGAACTTCATCTCAATTTGAAAAGCATACCCCACAAAGCGAATTTGTCGAAGATTGATCTTCTCCAGGACGGGTCGGGTATAGCATTTGAATCCGGCTGTAGCATCACGAATGGGCAGGCCCGTGATGAACTGAACATAACGGGAGGCAAAATAGGACATCATCACACGGCTCATGGGCCAATTCACCACATTAACCCCCGTAACATAGCGTGATCCAACGGCCATGTCGCAGTCTTCTTCGCGGCAGGCCACGTACAATCGAAGGAGGTCGTCCGGGTTGTGGGAAAAATCCGCATCAATCTCAAAGAAATACTGATAATTCCTCTGCAATCCCCATTGAAAACCTGCAATGTATGCGGTTCCCAAGCCCATTTTGCCCGAACGTGGCAGAAGGTGCACCCTCCCTGGGTTTTGGTGCATGACCTCACGGACCAAGTCCTGGGTTCCGTCCGGTGACCCGTCGTCCACCACGAGGATTTCAAAGGGGTATGTCAGACCAAGGACCTTGTTCAGAAAGGCCGTAATGTTCTCTTTCTCGTTGTAGGTGGGCACAATTACCAGCGCGTCCGATGCCATGGCATGCAATTTACTTCACAAATCCTCACCTTCCAATGCAAGGGCTGACCGCAGGGCCGTAAATTTGAACATGCGCAATCCCCATCTCGATGCCGAGGGTTTGGAATCCGTTCAGCCTGAACAGGAACAGGAAATTCAGCTAAGGCCCAAGACCTTTGGGGATTTTGCCGGGCAGAACAAGGTCATGGACAACCTCAAAGTCTTTGTGGCCGCTGCCTTGGGTCGAGGCGAGGCCTTGGACCATGTCTTGTTGCACGGACCTCCCGGATTGGGCAAAACCACCTTGGCCCACCTCATTGCTAACGAGATGAAGGCGCAGATCAGAATCACCAGCGGCCCTGTTCTGGAAAAGCCAGGGGACTTGGCGGGCCTGTTAACAGGACTGCAGGCAGGCGATGTGCTTTTCATCGACGAAATACACCGACTCAGCCCGGTGGTGGAGGAATACCTGTATTCGGCCATGGAGGATTTCCGCATTGACATCATGATCGATAGCGGACCAAATGCCCGTTCGGTGCAAATCGGTCTGCAACCCTTCACTTTGGTTGGAGCCACCACAAGGTCCGGTTTGTTGACGGCACCGCTTAGGGCACGCTTCGGCATCAATGCCCGATTGGAATACTACGATGCGGGCTTGCTTGCCAAGATCATTGCTCGTTCATCTGCCATCCTGGGTGTCCCTATTGAAGTAGCAGGAGCCGAAGAACTCGCCCGACGCAGCCGCGGTACCCCGCGAATCGCCAATGCATTGTTACGAAGAACTAGAGATTTTGCCCAAATCAAAGGACAAGGGATTATTAGCCAAGTGATTGCGTCAATGGCCTTGGACGCATTGCAAGTGGATCATCACGGTTTGGACGAAATGGATAACCGTATTTTGATGACCTTGCACGAAAAATTCTCCGGGGGACCGGTCGGCCTCAACACCATCGCCACCGCGGTGAGCGAAGAAGCCGGGACCATCGAAGAAGTGTACGAGCCATTTTTGATTCAAGAAGGATACCTCAAAAGAACACCCCGGGGCCGTGAGCTCACCGAGAGGGCCTACCGTCACCTCGGCAAAATCCCTCCTGCCCGGACGCCAAATTTATTCGGCTAATACGGA
>VHBD01000026.1 GCA_016872125.1 Sphingomonadales bacterium | reverse complement strand
CTCCTGCAAGATGCCTTCCGCCTGCCGCAGGGAGGTGCCAGCAGGCGTAGTAATCAAATTTACCTTGGTCATCACCTCCGAAACTGGGCGATGGGGGTCGGTTTCGAATCGCAAATCGCGGTTGGTCAAAATACCCACCAATTTTCGATGTTCATCCACCACCGGAATACCACCGATTCGGTTTTCGGCCATCAAATCCAGGGCCTGGCCTATCCGCGCATTCATCGAAAGGGTTATCGGATCCACAATCATCCCGCTCTCGGAGCGCTTGACCTTGCGGACTTCCTGGGCCTGCCTTTCGATGCTCATGTTCTTGTGGATCATGCCCAATCCCCCGTTCTGGGCAATGGCAATAGCCATTTCCGACTCGGTAACCGTGTCCATCGCTGCAGAGACTATGGGGACCTTGAGCTCGATATTCCGGCTCAATCGGCCGGTAATGCGGACATCCCTGGGCAATATTTCGGAGTAGGCAGGCAACAAAAGGACGTCATCGTACGTCAAGCCTTCCCCTACAATTCTTTGGCTAAAATCCAGCATGGCAAATGTTCTATTTGCCAAGCAAATTTAGGGCGTTTGACCTGCCCTTGTTTGCCATAGGCTCACCAAAATATCAGGATAATCCGTAATGATGCCATTCACCTTCCATCGCATCAAACGCTTCAACCCGGAAGAACCAAGGACGGCCCCAAGTGATTGTATGGGATAATGCCCAGACAATGCCTACAATTTGTAGGATCCTTGGAGTTTGTTTTCGTTTCATTCAAACAGGAGGTGAATTTCACTGAGCACGCCTTCTGCACGCGATGTCCGGGAATTCCTTGGCGAAGGCTTCCCATTGGGCATCCCGTTGTTGTTCAAAACGTTGATGCGCCTCACTGCCCTCAAAGCGAGGACGGTGGGCGTCCGCCGTGAACAGGGACTCAATGCGAGGAAGCAAAGCGGCGGCTTCGGCCTGCATGCAATGTTCAGCCAAACGATCGTAAACGAAGGCCGTGGAGGCATAATTCGGGTGCACCAAATCGGTATCGTAATAACGGTAATCCCGTAACACATCAATAAGCCACTCGTACGATGGGATATAATGCAAGTTTGGAAATTGCTCGCAGAGCCCGTGGGCCAAATCCAACAAACGACCTTTGCTTCGGTTGTTTTCGATAAGGCCATCTCTAGAATGCCGTACCGGGCTTACAGTCAGCCATATCTGCAATGCAGGCTTCCACTGCATAATTTGTTGCAACAACAAGGTCCAGGATTCCATCATTTCCTGCACAGGCATGAGCCGTCGCTCAAAAAGATTCGCCGGAAAGCGATGGCAATTCGCCACCGGTTCACCGCTTGATCGGAGAAAATACACATAGGCTGTCCCTAGCGTAAGCACCAAAGTATGAGCCTTTTGAAGCGCTTGTGCTCCCGCATCGATGGCATGCGCCGCTTGTTCCTTGGCTTGTTCCAGGTTGGGGTGGGATAGCTTGGAATGCAAGTTCCAATGATGCCAGACCCCATCCAAAAGTTGCCATTCATGGAGGTTCCAGGGGATTTCTTGTCCCTGGGCTAGTCGCCAATAGGCATGGAGGTGGTCGTGCAAGGAAACAGGATCAAAAATGGTCCCTGTGGGTTGCCAGCTTACCTCAAAAAGATGCCGTTGCAACCGGCTACCCATCCGCTCGGAGAAACAAGAACCCATCAGCAAGAGCGAATCGGCATGGCCGATGCGTTCCCCGCGGTAGGTCCACTTCAGGGGCAAACGTTCCTCTGGCGCAAAGCCCATCAATGTCCTTTGGGACCGAATTGGATTTTCACATAAGCCACCACCGCCATCATTTCCTGCTCTTTGAGAACGTTCTTGTAGGAAGGCATGCTGTTCTTGCCGTTCATGAGGAGTTCCATGATTTGGTTCTTGTCCAAGCGACTTTCGTGGAGATTCTTGGCGCCTCCCAGGCCTTTCTTTCCATCATCGCCGTGGCACAGGGCGCATTGCGCCAAAAAGACGGATCGGCCATGAGCAACCAAGTCGTATTTGGGATTTTCTTTCCCGGATTTGTCCATGGGATCGGTCACCACTTGAGCAAGTTCGGGATTGGTCTGGAGGGCTTGATGAAAATTAGCTTCCGCAAAATCTCTTTTAATCATTCTGGGTGATCTGGTTTCGGAAACTCCGTAGGAATAGAGGATCAAGAACAAAGAGAGGGTGGCGAGAAATTTGTTGTTACGGCGATAACCGACCACGGCTACAGGGATGGCCAAAAAGACCGCCCCCAATTTGACCCAGAACCAAGAACCCACCCCAATGCTTGCGTTGTTATAGGCCAGATAAAGCCCTGTGATCAGAAATAGGCTGGAGACAATCATTTCGAGGATACGGGTTTTGGTGGTGAATTTGGTCAATGTGGTCGGGCTGATCCAAATCAAGACGCATTTTATGAGGTAAATCAACAAAAACAAGACCACCGTCAGGGTATGGGTATGGAGCATTCCGGTTTGCATGGCTGGCTATGGGGGGGTTAGGAGATGGTTTACGCAAATTTCAACAAGTTCTCCTTAACTTGGAGCATGTTTAAAAGACGTTTTCCGAAAAATTACAGCGCCCTCGTATGGGTATTTTGCATAGTCGCGGTATTCCACGCCGCCCAAAATGCGCGGGCACAGGCCCACCTTCCTTTTAACGGGGTCAGGGACTTGCGGTCCCCCGCTCATTTGCTCATCAACGGTAAAATCTACCTGGGGGCAGGTAAATCCTTGGACTCGGCAATGTTATTGGAAAGAAATGGCCGTATCGTCAGTGTGGGGAAGCAACTCGCTTGCCCCGCCGATGCGGTGACCGTGGATCTCCAAGGTCAATGGGTCTTTCCGGCATTGATTGAATTGATCGCCGAGGTCCCCACCAACAAAGCCTCCGGGGCCACTGCCCGAACTTGGAGGGAAAATCCACAGATGTTTCCGGGGAGGGCTGGGGCCTACGGGGCCAACGATGCCATCCGTGCCGACCAGGTCGCCGCAAATGAATTCAAACCGGATGCCAAATGGGCGGAAGGTTATCGCAAAGCCGGTTTTGGGGCGGTCAATGCCCACATCGCGGACGGCATCGCGCGGGGTTCCTCGGTGCTGCTCAGCCCCCAAGGTCCTGAGGCTTTGGCGCCTACCGAATCCCATGCACCGGATGGACCCACGGCACTGCAGGCCATGCTGCGCAAAGAGGCAGCGGCTTTCTGGAGCTTCGAGAAGGGAAGCAGCACGCAGGATTACCCTTCTTCGTTGATGGGTTGCATTGCCTTGATGCGTCAAACGCTTTATGACGAGCAATGGTACCGCAGCTTAGGTTCCGCCAAGGGATTTACGGATTTGAATTTAGAAAGTATTGGCCGTCTTGCTTCGTTGCCTCAATTCTTTGTGACCAACAACAAATACGATATTTTGAGGGCCGAACGAATTGCTCAGGAATTCAAACGAAATTTTGTGTACAAAGGCTGCGGGGAAGAGTACATGTACTTGGATGCCGTTCGGGCCTTGAAGAGCACGATTGTCCTACCCTTGCGTTTTCCGGATGTGCCCGATCTGAGTGATCCTGTGGAGGCCAAGCGTATCGGCCTGAATTCTTTGGTGCATTGGGACCAGGCCCCGGCCAATGCCTCGGTGCTTCGCAAAGCCGGAGTCTCCATTGCCCTCACTTCGAACGGCTTGGACAAGCCTGAATCCTTGCCCACCGCTGTTCGCCAAGCCATTGCGGCGGGGCTTTCTTTTGATGAGGCCATGGAGGCCCTGACCAACACCCCTGCACGCTTACTGGGTGTGGATTCCCTTATGGGCTCCATCGCCCCTGGTAAATTGGCCAACCTGATTATTGCCAGCGATTCCTTGTTCAAGGAGGGGAGCGAAATCCGTTCGCTATGGTTGCAGGGGCAGCATTACCCCTTCAAGCCTTATGAGGGTCCGGCGCGTTGGGCAAGCGGTAAATACAAAATCACCGAAGGACCGCTCACCGGTCTTCACCTCTCGATCCTTTCCAAATCTAGCGGCGGGAAATCTACAGCGCCCGCCTTTGTCCTGCATGCCAACGATACTACCCGTATTGATGCCAAGGCGGAACGAAGAGGTGAATTTTATCAATTGATGTTTGAACATAAAGTTGCAGAAATTCCTTCTCCATTGCGTCTGCTGTTATGGCAAAGCGGACGAAGCCTCTATGGACGAATGAATAACGCGGACGAAAGCTCCCAGCCCTTTGCCGCAGTGATGGATTCCGCGGGATCGGCAACGGCCCCCAAATCCGACTCCTCTGCCAAGGGGGCTACCGCAACCAAAATCCATTACCCGGAGCCCCAGGATAGTTTGAGAATTTTTCCGTATGCTGATCTTGGGCGTATCCACGATCCGGACGGACCTACTTCGCCTTCCACGCCGCGGATGCCCGCCAATTGGCTAATTCGGGAGGCGACCGTTTGGACCAGCAGTGCAAGCGGTAAGCTAGAGAATACCGATGTCGCGGTTATTAACGGTAAAATCGCGGCCATTGGTCCCAAACTTGATCCCAAAGTCCACTTCAAAGGGCAAGACTACCGGACGATTTATGCGGCAGGCCTCCATTTGACCCCTGGTCTCATTGACGAACACAGCCATATCGCGATCACCAGAGGGGTGAACGAGGGGACCCGGTCGATTACCTCCGAGGTGCGTATAGGGGATGCCCTGGACCCGGATGATCCGAACATTTACCGCCAACTGGCAGGAGGGGTGACCACCAGCCATTTATTGCACGGTTCGGCCAATTCGATTGGAGGCCAAACTCAGCTGATCCGTATGCGTTGGGGGGTCACGAATCCCGAAAAGCTTAAGTTTGAAGGCGCCCCCGGTTTTATCAAATTTGCCTTGGGTGAAAACGTCAAGCAATCCAATTGGGGCGATCGCAATACCGTACGTTTTCCGCAAACCCGAATGGGCGTAGAGCAAACTATCATGGATGGTTTTCTTCGTTCCATTGAATACGAACGCCATCGGCAAGAGAATCCCGGAATTTACCGCAAAGACCTGACCTTGGAGGCCTTGCAGGAAATCCGTAACAACAAAAGACATATCACCTGCCATTCGTATGTACAATCCGAAATCAACATGCTGATGAAGGTTGCGGATTCTATTGGCTTTAAGATCAATACATTCACCCACATTTTGGAGGGATTCAAAGTGGCTGACAAGATGAAAGCGCACGGGGTCAATGCCAGCAGTTTTGCGGATTGGTGGGCATACAAATACGAAGTCATCGACGCTATACCTTACAACGCAGCGATTTTGCATCGCATGGGCGTGAATGTAGCGATCAATTCCGACGATGCGGAAATGGCCAGACGCCTTAACCAGGAAGCGGCCAAGGCCGTTCGTTACGGGGGAATTGACGAAGAATCCGCGCTTCAAATGGTCACCATCAACCCGGCACGCATGCTCCGGGTCGATCACCGTATCGGCAGCATTGAAATCGGAAAAGACGCTGACCTTGTGTTATGGAATGATCATCCCCTCTCCGTGTACAGCCATCCGTTGCGCACCATGGTCGAAGGAAGAACAGCCTACGAAGCGGAAGCGGACCGCAAAGACCACGAGGCTCGCGATGTGCTTCGCACTCGTTTGGTCCAAAAGGCCCTGAAAGCCCGCAGTGAAGGAGCAACCACCGGGCCTGCCTTCCGTAGAGGCCGCCGCATGTACCACTGCGAAGACCTTGGCGGCTTGCATGATCAAGATTTGCTCTCCGAGCAACTCCACGATCAAAGCGGAAACCACGGTTCCCATGAATAAACCGGGCTAAGAACAGATGAACCGCCCTTGGAACGAATGGTTTGACCTCACCCTTCCTCTCGAGAATGCTGTCGCGGCATTTACGGTGGTGTTGGCGGTCATGCTGCTTGCTCCACTTTTGTTCAACCGTTTGCGGATGCCGGGCATTGTTGGCCTTATCCTGGCCGGGGTGGCCTTGGGGCCTTACGGTTTCAACATCATCGACAGCCGTCAAATCACCCTATTTTCGAAGGCTGGGCTTCTATACATTATGTTCCTGGCCGGGCTCGAGCTGAATCTTCAAGAATTTCGCAAAAGGCAAACCCAAAGCATCCTCTTTGGATTGCTCACCTTCGTGGTCCCTTTTGGATTGGGCATGTTAGTATGCACCTCGGTGCTTGACTTTGATCATCTCCCTTCGGTACTGATTTCGTCGATGTTTTCGACGCATACCTTGGTGGCCTACCCGCTGGTGAGCCGCATGGGCCTAAAGCGTTATGAAATTGTAGCGGTGGCGGTTGGTGGGACCATTATCACGGATACCCTGGTGCTCCTGATGTTACCGGTGATTACCCGCATGCAGTCTGGCGGTACAGACCCTCTTTTCTGGGGTGGGCTATTCCTGCGACTTGTGCTGTTCGGTGGGGTTGTTTTCCGAGGCATACCCCCCTTGGTCAAATGGTTTTTGCGCAAAAGCGATGCAGGGCCCTATACCTCGTACCTGCTAGTCTTGACATTGGTTTTCGCGGGGAGCCTTGGGGCTGAATTGGCGGGGGTGGAGGGCATTATCGGGGCTTTTTTCACCGGGCTTGCCCTGAATCGCCTCATACCGCACGGTTCTCCCTTGATGCAGCGCATTGACTTTGCTGGAAATGCCTTGTTCATTCCCTTCTTTCTGATCAGTGTGGGGATGCTAGTGGATGTCAAAGTCTTGTTTCGTGGACCCCAGGCGCTATGGATCGCCCTTGTGTTAAGCAGCGCAGCATTACTAGGCAAATGGTTGGCGTCACGGATCAGTGGGCTTTTGTTTCGCTACACGCCCCATCAGCGCAGATTACTTTTCGGGCTTTCGACGGCCCATGCGGCGGCGACGGTTGCGGTGATCTTGATCGGGTATCAAATTGGGTTGGTCAACTTGGACGTACTGAACGGAACAATAATTCTTGTGTTAATTACTTGCGTGGTCAGCTCCTTTGTGGTGGAGCGGAATGCCCGCGTGATTGCGCAACAGATCAAGCCTTCCAACGATACGGAACAGGATATGGACGAAAACATCATGGTCGCCCTATCCAATCCAGCGACAGCGTCCCCCTTGCTGGAACTCGCCATGTCCTGCCAGAACCCTGATCTCCCCGGCAACCTTTATGCGATTAGTATTGTTACCGATAGCGATCCTGACTCATCGTCAACCCGCCGTGCTCGTCAGATTCTTCAAGACGCAGACCACATGGCCGAAACCAAGGGGCGTAACCTCGAGAAAATCCTTCGGCATGACCTTAACATCGCCTCAGGTATTTTATATGCCGCCCGCGAAAAGGAGAGCCATGAAATCATCCTTGGCTGGAACCCTGACCCACAATTCTTGGAACGCTTCTGGGGTGGTGTCCTTCCTTCGATTCTCAAACATAGCAATCAGCAAATCCTCATCCTGCGTGGCTCTGTATCCCTCAAGGAATTCCACGGAATGAGCGTATGGGTGCCCACCCACTTGCCCTTGGAGCCCGGTTTTCTATTGGCCCTCAAATCCATTCAACATATGCATCGTTCAATGGGAGGCTCCCTGGATTGGTACCTCGATGAACAAGAAGAGGCGATGCTGCATCGTTTGCAAGCCGAAGACTTGGCTCAAATTCCCGGCAATTTCAAACGCCTCCCATCGCAGACCATGAGCATCGAATCCTCGACGGAAGGCCCCAATCCTGCCAATCCGTGTAAAGTCATCTGCGAGTCCTTCTTGCCCGTATGTTCTTCGTCCGGGCACCTACCCCTGCTCATCTGCCCCAGGGAAGGCTCTATCTCCTACCATCCCGAATACACTGACCTCCCTGGACATTTAGGCAGCTCCGCCCTCTTGATGCTCTATCCATCGGTTCCATCCATCGAGCCCCTGCAACGCCTCAATAACATCGAAAACGCCTTGCCAGATAGCCTACGCCGTCCTATGGAACGCCTTCAAAGAGCCGCCGATGCCCTCAAAGAATGGCTGCCCGAGGTGTATACTAAAAAGAACACTATTTGATTTTTCCACATAGTATTCTAATATAGAAAATAATTTTCTTACATTTGCCAGTGGAGTTGATACCATAAACAAGGCGGAACCGAAAAGCCTCATGAGTAGGAAAACCTAAACCCTTTTTTATGAAAAAGTTTTTCTTTTTGATTGCAATCATCGCAGGAACTTTGACATCTGTCAATAGTTTTGGGCAGGGAAAAGGCCAAATATGGTTGGGCGGAAATGCTAATGCTAACATTATGCTTTCTCCTGATTTTGCTTTAACCCTCGGAGCGGATGGTCATTACTTTTTGATGGACAATCTCTCCCTGGGCGCTAATTTGGGTATCAATATGATGGGAGGAGAAACCACAACAAGTTTAACGCCAATGGCTCGCTATTTTATTGGCAATATCTTTCCACAAGTTTCATATCAAATTATGCCCGAAGGTGGTGGGCTTGGGGTTGGAGCTGGTTATTGGTACAATTTAAATGACAAAGTCAATATTGCCCCGGTTTTAAATTACGATATGGAGACAGAGGAAATTGAGTTAAATATTGGATTTGGAATTAAATTGAAGTAATTCGATTTGAATTGAAGATTCGAAAGGGCGGTGGCTTCCAGGCCATCGCCCTTTTTTTTGGAAAATGAAATTTACTCTTCCGCTTTCATGAAGCCAAGGCTCACCGAATTAATGCAATACCTTAATCCGGTGGGTTTGGGACCGTCATCGAAAACGTGCCCTAAATGTCCGTCGCATTGAGCACAACGGACTTCGATCCGTATCATCCCGTGGCTGTAATCCTTGATCTCACGGATACGGTCCGAGGCGATTCCTTCATAAAAGGAGGGCCAACCGCATCCGGCATCAAACTTGGTTTCCGACCTGAACAGCGCTGCACCGCATCCCTTGCAGACATAGGTTCCCGCCTCCCAAAACTGTTCATAAACGCCCGTGTAGGGTCTCTCGGTGCCTTGGCGCCGTAACACGCGGTACTCCTCAGGACTTAGCTTCGCTTTCCACTTTTCGTCGGCAAGGGCCTTATAATCCGTGGTTGAACCGCTGGGCATGTCGTGGGTTGAATCGAGGGAATGAGCATCTTGCGTCATCATAGGAAGGGGACCAAAGGGTGAATGTTGTGCCAAGAGACGGTAAGCAACCAAACCGGCCATACCCAAACCTGCAACCAAACCCGCGCCCACTGCCAAGGCGCCAAACAAGGTTTTACAGCGGCGGGTTTTCATTACTTCCGATCAGCGTTGCCTAAAGGTCCACGTAAAACGAAATTCAGCTATCAATTGTTTTTGATCATTGAAACATTGGGATACCAGCAAAGTTGTGCAGGTATCCCCGCTCTTTTGGAGGGTTTCAAGGCTGTCAAGAAGGTCCTTCATGCCTTCAAAGCGAAAATGGACCAGGCCTACTGCTTTCTTGTGGTACACCGCTTTCATTTCGGATAACAACAAACTAACGCTTTGACGTCTTCGGCGCAAATGCGTATAGGCGGGCAATCCTGTGGACATTTCTGCGCCCATAGCCATGGCCGCAAAATACATGGACCCAAAGGGGTTCTTGTTCCAAAAGGAATGCCTCATACGTATTTCGCAACCTCTGCTGTCGAGGTGAGTGATCCTCAAACCGGCCAAACATGCCAGGGGCAACTTCCAAAATAAAAAAACCGGAAAAAGACGAATCGCCCACGGCTTCAACCAGGATGCGCTTTTTTCCTTCACTTCGTAAATTGAGTTGAGCGGTTCATTAGAGCTCGTCGAGTCCCAAGGTTTCGGGTCGTGGGTACGGGAAATAAACAAACATGGGTTGCGATGGCCTCACCACAAAAACACACATAAAGTCATTGGGGTCTTTCCAGCTTTGCTTGAAGCCCGCGAATTGCTCCTTGGTCAAGAGGCCTTTCTTGATAAATTCCTCCATAACGGAGGCCCGAACGCTCCAGCGGGTATCCAATTGGCGATGATCCAAAAGTGGCCTACCAAGATCCAAATGCTGATCCTCGTAAGCGATGAAAACAGGGTATTTGGAGGTGCCGCTATCCAGAACTTCGTGCGCTATTCCCTGGAGATAGGAAGCATAATACCCCAAATCCCTTTCCAATTCGTTCCATTCAGCCTCTTGTTCCATGAATACGACCTTCGTTGACCTTTCGTTGAGCGTGTAAATTTAACGCCTGATGAGAAGGGCGATGTTTTCGATATGGGCCGTCTGCGGAAACAAATCCACTGGGCGAAAGCGCTCCAATCGGTACAACTCGTTCAGGGCCTGCAAATCCCGTGCTTGAGTTGCGGCGTTGCATGATACGTACACAATGCGCTCGGCGTTGCTCTTCAACAGCATTTGAACAACATCTGCATGCATGCCGGCGCGGGGTGGGTCCACGACCACGACATTGGGACGACCATGGGCGCCGTAAAAGTCCTCGTTCAAAAGACGGGCCATATCTCCCGCATAAAATTCAGTGTTAAGGATACCGTTGGCTTCCGCATTGCGCCGCGCATCTTCAACAGCGGCTTCTACGTATTCAATACCAATTACTTTGGCTGCATGGCGGGCCAAGAACAAGGCAATGCTCCCCGTTCCGGTGTAAAGATCATACACCAGTTCATCCCCTTGCAAGGCACACCAATCCAAGGTCAAACGATACAAAGCCAGGGCCTGCCTGGGGTTGGTTTGAAAAAAAGAGGTGGCCGAGATTCCAAATCGCAAACCGTCCAAGGTTTCGGTTAAGCAGTTTTGGCCTTGATAAACCTGTATTTCAAGGCCTTCCAAACTATCATTGACTTTGGTATTGACGGCATAGAGCCACTGATCCACCTGGGGCAGTTGAGGCCTCAAGGCCTCCAGGTATGGAAGCAGGATCTCGGGCTTATCCTCCGATACCGAAAGCAAAACCATCCATTGTCCATCGACGGTATTTCGTAACATCAAATTACGAAGGTATCCATATCGTGATCGAATGCTGTAGAAGGATAGATTCATGGCCATCGCTTGACGATAAAAGGTATTGCGAATCAAGTCCGCCACCTCATCCATCAAATAACAAGTTTCGATATGCAGGATCCGTTCAAAACGACCGCTCAAATGAAAGCCCAGTCCAGTACCGGGAAAGCCATGAGTTGGAGAATCGATGGCGGCAGACTGCTCTTGGGATTGTAGCAGTTCCTCTCTGGTCAACCAACGGCGGTCGGTGAAAGTGAACTCAAGTTTATTGCGGAATCGATAGATCGCAGGGGCAGGTAAAGCGGGCTCAGCCTGCACACCCTCCAGGGATAAACCGCCGATGCGGGTGAGGGCGTCGTGCACTTGTTTGGTTTTGTACACCAATTGCGTGGGGTAATCCATGTTTTGCCACTTGCAGCCCCCGCAGGTTCCAAAATGCTGACAAACCGGGCTCACCCGATGGGATGACGGTTCCAACAATTCCACAACCCTGCCTTGCGCGTAGCGGCCCTTGTTTCGGTAAATCTGGACCTGTGCACAGTCCCCTGGCATACCACCTTCCACAAAAACCACCTTTTCGTCAACCCTCGCCACCCCCAAGCCATCAACCCCCATATCGGTCACCTGGCATTCCACAACAGGCATTGGCTTGGGATGGGGACGCGGCATCGTTTTGTTTTTAAAAGTCAGGATTAAGCCGAGTGTTGGTCCAAGGATTGGGCCGAGTGTTGGTCCAGGAATTGAACCAATATCGGCAACAAGACGTCGGGGGCATCGGCATGAACCCAATGGCCCGCCCCGAGAACGGTATGAAATTCAGCGTGAGGAAAACGTTCGTGGAAGGCTTGCCAATCATCATCTGTAACATAATTTGATTTCTCCCCTCGCACCAACAAAGCAGGAAGGTCCAAAGGGGGATGCGTTGGAAGTGCACTGCCGATGGAAGACAAGGATAGGCTGAGCGGGCCCAAGGCAATTCTCCATCGAAAACGTCCTTGCTCATCGCGCTCTATGTTCTTGAGCACAAACATTCTGGTGGAAAGTTCGGGGATATCGTCCCTCAAGGCTGCATCCAGATCTCCTCGGCTTTGACAAGCCGACAGGTCCAGGTTCTGCATCGCGGCGAGCATTTTGGCATGATGATCCAGGGCATAGGCCTTGGGGGCAATGTCCACGACCGTCAGGGAAAAAAGTCGCTTTGGATACAGCGCCGCAAAGCGCATGGCCGCCTTGCCGCCCATGGAATGACCGACCAGGTGAATCTTGTCCAGGCCCATCCTATCCATCCACTGCCTCAAATCCTCGGCCAACAAATCATAACCAAAATCATCCGAATGAAAGGATTTGCCATGATTGCGCTGATCGGGAAGAAAAACCCTGTAGCGATGCTCCAATTGCCGGGCCAGGGTCAGCCAATTATCCCCTGAACCAAATACGCCGTGCAGGATCACCACATTCGGGCCTTGGCCGCTTTCCCAAACATGCCATACCGGAACAGGAGGGGAAAGGGCGGAAGAAGATGGGGCGGGAGAAGATGGGGCGGGAGAAGATGAGGGGCTTTCCATGGGGAAGTGGCAAAGGTAAGGCTATCTTTTTGTTGGGATTCCCAAAACCTTTTGGGCAGACTTTGGTCATTATAGATGACCGTTTGCTGCTCATGACGCCTCGCTACCCCTTTGTCCCCTCTTGGGAGTCTCAAACAAGCATTTGCGATATCCTCAAGCTGTTCCCAACCGCAGGAGTCGAGCTGGAGCGCTTGGGGGTCCCCCCCGCTGCGGTCCATGATTGCATCACGGTAGACGAAGTCGCCAACCATGTCGGCTGGAACCCCTATACTTTGCTTAGTTTCTTGATTCCCACGGCGGATCCTCATGCCCCATCCGAATCCATACCCTCATCCCGGGTTGATCAGCGGGAATCCTGTGTCGCGATCGTTCAGGCCCTGAGGGCTGACCATGTACGGCTTTTGGGTGCCTACATCGGTCCTATCCGTGAACAATGGGAACATTGGGAAAGCAAGGGTTATCCTCCCGATTACCCTCAACTTGGCCTCCTGAGGGACGAGTTCGAAACCCTCTGCGCAGAAATATCCTGCCATTTTCTTTTGGAAGAAGAGGAATTGTTCCCGTACGCCATCGAGCTCCACGAGGCTTGTTCGGCCAGGGTTTCTGCCCAGGATGCGCTCAAAATTTTGGAAAACAAATCCCTCACCGACGATGGAGAAATTATCGCCTTGGTGGATTTGCTTGAACATTTGTTATCTCGATTTCCGGAAGCATACAAAACCCCTTCTGATGCGGTATCCAAGAGTTTGGAACCAGAGAACACCCAGGATACAGGACCCCAACTTTGGTCCAATTTGGTGGCCTTCCGTGAAAGCTGGATGCTGCACGAGGCCAGGGAAACCACCGGGCTTTTTCCCCGCATCCTGGAGCTGGAAAATCATTTGCTTCGCAAAAACTAATTGAACTATCTTTGAGCATCCCGGCTCTTTAGCGCCGGGTATTCTTTATGTCTGATAGTCAAGTTATTGAACGGCTCCAAGCCTTTGAGCAGCAAGCTCCTGAAATTGTCTTTGATTGGAACGATGCAAGCACCGGAGCAAGGGGTTGGGCGGTCCTTAATTCCCTAAGAGGGGGTGCAGCAGGAGGCGGAACGAGGATGCGCAAAGGATTGGACCGTCGGGAAGTAGAGTCCTTGGCCAAAACCATGGAAATCAAATTTACCGTTTCGGGGCCGGCCATTGGCGGCGCCAAATCGGGAATCGACTTTGACCCATCCGACCCCCGCAAAGAAGAAGTCTTGAGGCGTTGGTACAAAGCCCTTGACCCGCTGCTCAAAAATTATTACGGCACCGGAGGAGATTTGAACGTGGACGAGATTCA
>VHBD01000025.1 GCA_016872125.1 Sphingomonadales bacterium | reverse complement strand
GTTTCACCGGACTGCGAAATGGCGATGACCACATCTTCGGGGTAAATCACGGGGTCCCGGTAGCGGAATTCCGAGGCATATTCCACCTCAACGGGGGTGCGGGCGAATTCTTCGAACAGGTATTCCCCAATCAAACCTGCATGCCACGATGTACCACAACCGATGATGAGAATGCGTCGGGCGTTGACCAGTTTGAACTGGTATTCTTGCAATCCACCCATTTGGATTTTGCCAATATCGATGCGTATGCGTCCGCGCATTGAATCAGCGATAGAGCGGGGTTGTTCCCAAATTTCTTTGAGCATAAAATGGTCAAAACCACCTTTTTCGATGGCCTCCAATTCCATTTCGAGCTCGTGGATTTTGATGTCTTTTTGTTCGTTGTGGATGGTTTGGATGCTGAGCTTACGATCCCGAATGCAGGCCATTTCACCGTCATTCAGGTAAACCACGCTCTTGGTATGTTCGATAATCGGCGATGCATCCGATGCCAGGAAAAATTCATTGTTCCCAATACCGATCACCAAAGGAGATCCTTTACGTGCAGCTACCAAGGTGTCCTTATCTTTTTTGGAGAGCACCACGATGGCGTAAGCCCCATGTACTTCGTTGAGGGCCAAGCGAACCGCTTCTTCGAAGCTGACCTTCTGCTCGGTATAAATGTATTCAATCAAATGCGTCAAGACCTCGGTATCGGTATCCGATTGGAAGCGATGTCCTTTGTTGTGCAACTGGGTCTTGATGGTTTGGTAATTTTCGATAATTCCGTTGTGGACCAAGGCCAACAAACCGTTGTGCCCAAAATGGGGGTGGGCGTTGCGGTCGTTGGGTTCACCATGCGTCGCCCAACGGGTATGGCCTATGCCCAAACGGCCTTGGGTATCCCCCTCTCCGATGGTGTTTTCGAGGTCGGCCACTTTACCCGCCTTCTTGTAGGCGGTGATGTCTTGGTTGCCGTTCATAATGGCAATGCCGGCGCTGTCGTAGCCCCGGTATTCCAGCCTTTTGAGACCTTTGATCAGCAGAGGCGCCGCTTGGCGATCTCCCATATAGGCTACGATTCCACACATAAGGAATTTGGTTGAAGGATAGGGTTAGGGGTTTAATCCAAAATTATTCCGAAGGAATGTTCAAAGATAGGGCTTGGCTTTGATAAGCGCCGAGCGGGAGATGATGTTAGGGAATTCGAGTGTAGGTGATGCGCAGGCGGGGTTTGGTTTTGAGCCGTACCCTGGCAAGATTGCCCATAGGGTTCCCGGGGATCACGGCCAGATCATAGCCTTTGGGGCCTTCGGCCATTAATTTCTGGAGATATCGGGTGATCCCAAATTTGTACCGCCCGTTGCGCAGGTAACCGTCGTAATACGATTCAAAGAGGTCGGGCATCAGCGATGCCATGTTACGGCCTTGGCTATCCAGGGGAACTAGAAAGAGCTGTGCAGGGGGCGCGATTTTACCAAAATCAAGGGTATCAGCGTTTTCGAATTCCAAAGTTGCTTGGTGAATGACCCAACGATTCCCCGTAGGTAGGTTCAAGCTGTCCATGCCGGAACGATTTCGCAACACACGGTACAGGGAATCCGAACTCAACCGGGTTTTGACTCCGGAACCTGCTTGTACATAGCTGATTTGGAGGCTGCTGTCTGAACCGCTGTGCCGATTCAAATCGTGCAGAAGCGTGGAGCCTGCATAATCAAATCGAAAGATGTTTCGGCTTCCGGATACAGGGCGTAACATCAAATTTAGCCGTCGGCGTTTGTTACCGCTACGGTAATACAAATAAAGCCCGGTTTTGGTCGCGAGTGGGTTGCTTTGCAAGAGCAAACCGGTACCATTATTGACGGCATCCGGGTGCATGATCGCCTCCACCCACAGCCCTTTGAAGAATTGAACGAAGGCGTCTGCGTTGCGGTATTCCACGCTGTCCCGTCCGCTCAATAATTTGTTGGCAAGGATGCTGCCCTCAGGATAGGCATCTTGGCCGTCCAATCGCATGCGCAATACACCACTCACATTCACCACCGTTCCCGATGATGAGTCAGCAGGTTCGTTGATCGGTTGAACCAAACCGCTGCGGTAACGGAAATTACGAACGGCCAAGGGTGTTCCGGTGGTTCGAACAGGGTCTCTCGAAAAATAGACTTTGGAGCTGCTGACGGTAGGGTTGATTTCGTGAGCACGCAACAGGAGGGTTGTGTTGGTATCCCCTTGGTAGCCGGCCAGACTGATTGACAAAATCAATGAATCTAAGGTGAGCGTGGAATCCGGATCTGCCAAGCGAATATTCTCGCTGGTTGGGAGGACTTGAAAGGCGAAGGAAGCCGATGATTTCCCGAAGGAGGGATCATTCAATTCGCCCATGAGCAGGGCCGATGGCAATTGACTTTGAAGAGAATCCTCCATCACGGTGGAACCGACCAATTCTACGCTATCGGTGATGGTCGGAAAGCGATTATTTTCAGGAAGCAGGTCAAGGCCGAGCATCCCTTCCTGGTTGCAAGCGGCCAGCATGGACCAGGTGCATGCCCAGGAAAGCCCCTTCGCAAACCTTACGGCCTGCAGCAGGGACGTTAAAGACCAAGAGCGATGGCCCGAACCGCAGGGCCCGGTAAAACGAAATGCACGGATGTTCTTCACGAATTGACCGTTTCAGAAACGGCCTGCAGAATGTTTTGGTACAGGCCCTGGTGGGCTTCGACCAAATTCCCATAGGAAAATACCGTGTGCGGTACGGCAGGATCCACGTGGGGATAGGCATCTACCACGCTTTCTTGATAAGATACGGCATCGGCATGGGCGATGGCCAATTGGTGTAATGCCTTTTCTTCCAGAGTTTCCAAACTTTCCAAGTCGCTTTCGGAAACCATTTCAATTTTGGCTTTGGCGACGAGGTCTTTGCCCAATTTCTCTTTGAATTGGGGTGGATGAACCGAATAAACCACCTTAGTTTGACCAAAAACGGCGGTATGGCGGTAATAACGACGGATATAAAGCGGAATGAGGGAGGTCATCCAACCGTTGCAATGCACGATGTCCGGGGCCCAACCTAGTTTGACGATGGTTTCGAGGACTCCTTTGCTGAAAAAGATCATGCGCTCGTGGTTATCGGCAAAAAAATTGCCTTTGTCATCCCGAATCCCGTGTTTACGATGGAAATAATCCTCATTATCCAGGAAGTAAACCTGCATGCGGGCCTGGGGTAGGGAGGCGACTTTGATGATCAGCGGGTTGTCCGTATCGCCGATTACGATGTTAATTCCGGAAAGCCTGACCACTTCGTGCAGGCGATGCTTGCGTTCGTTGATGGAGCCGTATCGAGGCATCAAGACCCTGATCTCCATACCTTGTTCCTGCATGGATTTTGGCAACTGCAAAGCAGCTTGTGCGATTTCGGAAATTTGGAGGTAGGGGTTCATTTCGTGGGAAACGAACAAAATGCGGGTTTTGCTGCTCATGGATGGACTCAAAAACGGGTAAGGAATAAAATTTGAAGATTTATCCTGCAAAAATATAGACATTAAGGCCAAAATTGCAAAATTTACCCTCCTCGTTTCAGTCATTTGCTCTAATTTTCCTAGGATCACAGCCCATGCTTGTTACCAGAACCGTTGAAGAACTTCGTGAGGCCCTGGCCTTTTTGGACTCGTCCATGGGAAAGAATGGAGGCTTGGTCCCTACCATGGGGGCATTGCACGAGGGCCACGGGGCCTTGATGCGTGTTGCTCGGCATTCGACGGCTTGGGTTGCCGCGACCATTTTCGTCAACCCCCTCCAATTCAACCGATCCGATGACCTGGTGAGATACCCTCGCCGTGAAGAGGAGGATTTTCTGCTCCTGCAAGAATATGGGGTGGATCTTGTTTTTGCGCCCAGTTTTGAGGTCGTCTTTCCCTATAATTGGGTAGCACCCGACTTGGACCTGAATGGGTTGGACCTTCCTTGGGAGGGGGCTTTTAGACCGGGGCACTTCAAGGGAGTAGCCACCGTGGTCAGCAGGTTACTGGACCTTATTCCGTGCACTAACCTCTACATGGGTCTCAAAGATTACCAGCAATGCCTAGTGGTGGAGCGCTTGCTGCACCTGCGCAAAGCCATGTTGGGGTTGCCTGGCCCCGCCATGGTCCAAGTGCCCACGGTGCGGGATGCTGATGGCTTAGCCCTGAGTTCGAGGAATCTGCTGCTGGCTCCGGATCAACTGGCTCGGGCCAAAGGCATAGCCCGCACCTGGTCCTGGATGAAAGCCCATGGGCAAGGGCTCGAGCCGGAGGTCTTGATTGAACGTGCATTGGAGCGTTTGGCAGCCGAAGGACTGCGTAACGAATACCTTGCCTTGGTCCGTGATGGAAGTTTGGACCCCTGGAAGAGGGGAGATGGAGCCCCCAGAGCTTTGTATGCGGGTTGGTTGGATGAGGTTCGCTTGATTGACAACGAATCTTTGCCCATTGCTTAAAATGCAGCCTGCAAGCGAATCCAAGGTCAATGCATATTTTCTTTGCCACGCAAATACTTTCAATTTCGACGCTATGTGGGTACAGATGGTCAAATCCAAAATTCACCGGGTCAAAGTCACCCAGGCTGAATTGCATTATATCGGGAGCATTACCATCGACGGGGTCTTGATGGATGCCGCCGGATTGTTGCCCTTTGAACGTGTTCAAGTGGTGAACATCAACAACGGGGAACGCCTGGAAACCTATGTGATTGAAGGGGAACCGAACACGGGAATCATCTGTTTGAACGGACCCGCCGCCCGCAAAGCCCAGGTGGGTGACTTGGTGATCGTGATTGGCTATGGATATTACACTCCGGAGGAGGCCAAATCCCATCAGCCGTTGACGGTTTTCCCGGATGCCAACAACCGGCTGGTCACCGCCTAATGGCAAGCACAGCTTTAGAAGAGAAGAAACCCCGGTTTTCTTGGGGGGCCGTTATATCGCTCTTGGTGGGCGCCATACTTCTGTTTTTGGTGTTCAGAAAAATTGATTTCAAAGAATTTTCCGGAGCTTTGGCCCAAACCCGTTGGGGATGGATTGGCGCCGCCTTGCTCTGCGGCCTCCTGAGCCATTGGTTCAGAGGACTGCGTTGGGTCATGTTGGCGGAACCCTTGGGGCATCGTCCAGCAGCCTTGCCCACATTTTATGCCGTGATGTCGGGATACCTCGCGAATTTGGCCTTGCCTCGTTTGGGTGAGATCACTCGTTGTTTGCTTTTGGCCCGCAAAACGCCTTTGCGATTCAATGCCTTGGTGGGCACGGTGGTCATGGAAAGGCTCATGGATTTTTTAGTCTTGGTGCTGTTGTCTTTGGTGGTCTTGGTGGCTTACAGTGAATTGCTATGGGATCCGGTAATGGCCTTCTTGGGCGCACGGACTTTGGGTATCGGTTGGTTTCAAGGAATCTTGATTTTGGCGTTTTTGGTTTTGCTGCCCATGATGTTATGGAAATTGTGGGGGCGTTGGATTCCTGTTCCCGATAAATTGCGGACGATGTTGCGAGATTTTGGTCAAGGCATGGCGGGATTGGGGAGCTTGCCTAATCCGGGTTTGTTTGTGCTTTATACCGTGTTGATATGGCTGGGGTACTTTATGATGACCTACCTCTGCTTTTTTGCTTTTCCCGGTGCAGAAGTTCTTGGCCTTGGGGAGGCCTTGTTGCTTTTAGTGGCCGGTGCCTTCGGTTTTGTGATGCCGGTTCAAGGAGGAATGGGTGCCTACCATGCGGCGATTGTTTGGACCTTGGGTCGTATTCCTGGAGTGGCCATGAGCACTAGTTCGGCCCTTGCCTTTGCGACCCTCAGTCATTTGGCTCAAACCGTGCTGGTGGTCCTTGTGGGTGGTTTGTGTTATTTTTTGATGTCTTTGTTGCCTGATCACCCCAAGGCCCATTAAAGCGTATGGTTCCATGAAGCCGTCCTCCTCGTCCAAGCCTATGACTTTCCAGGAAGCTCAAGAGCAATGTGCCGCATGGAGATCGCAGGGCCTTTCGGTGGTTTTCACCAACGGCTGCTTCGACTTGCTTCATCCTGGTCACTTGGCGGTCTTGCACGAGGCGGCGATGCAGGGGGATCGCTTGGTGGTTGCCCTCAATTCCGATCTTTCGGTCACCAGACTCAAAGGCCCGGCCCGCCCGGTTCAACGGGAAGAGGCGAGAGCAGCAGTTTTGGCTGCGCTGCAGGTGGTGGATGCGGTGGTGATTTTTGGGGAAGACGATCCGGCCCTACTGATCGAAGCCTTGCAACCCGATGTCTTGGTCAAAGGGGGTGATTATACCTTGGAGCAAGTGGTGGGGGCGGAAACTGTGATGGCCAATGGCGGAAGGGTTCATCTGGTGCCTACGCTTCTTGGCCATTCGACTACCGCTTTGATTGAACAATCCAATCGTAGGTAATGGGTTGGTTCGGAATCGCTAGGTTCATTTTGCGTCAACGAGTTCCGCTCTTGGCGGTAGTGCTTACGTTGACGGTTTTCATGGCCTACCAAGCCTCGGATATCCGCTTGTCATACTACGGGAATCGTTTGATTCCCGAATCGGATCCCGACTTTATCACCTACCAAGACTTTCGAGAAAAGTTTGGGGTCGATGGCAATGTGTTGGCGGTCGGGCTGCAGTCGCGCAGGTTGACCGATCCTTCCTTGATGCAACAATGGGTCAAACTCTCGGAACGTATTCGTGATATTCCAGGAGTAGTTCGTTGTTATACGGTCGCAGATTTGCCGATTTTATTGCGCAACGATTCGACACGTTCCTTTGAATTCAAGCGACGCTTCCAAGATGGCGCATGGTTCCAGGGGGTTGCTCCATTTGGGAAAACCTATGAGCGTTTGTTGATCAATCCGGAAGCCTCAACGACCCTGATGGCTGTTGCCCTGGATCCCGTAGCCTTGAACGATGCAAGGCGTTTGCGCATTGTGGCAGAGGTAGAAGATTTGGCTCATGCCTTTGCGGTTTCCACCGAATCCTCCGTTTATTTCTCGGGCTTACCCTATATCCGTACGGTGATGGCCACTACCATCAAGGACGAATTGATTCTCTTCTTGATGGCCTCCATTTTGGTGACATCGTTGATGCTCTTCCTTTTTTTCCGTTCACTACAGGCGGTATTCTTGTCGCTTATCTTGGTGGCGATTGGCTCGGTATGGGCCTTGGGGCTGATGAGCTTTTTGGGGTATCAAATCACGTTGGTATCGGGGTTGATCCCGGCATTGATGGTGGTCATCGGAGTACCCAACGGGGTTTATTTGGTCAACAAATACCACCATGAATTCCGAAAGCATGGGAACAAAATCAAGGCCTTGACCCGGATCATTGAAAGAATCGGAGTTGCTACCTTGATTACCAATGCGACGACTTCGGTGGGGTTTTTGGTGTTCTATTTTACTGAAAGTTCGATGCTTCAAGAGTTTGGCTTGATTACCGGGGTCTCGGTCTTGCTGATGTTTGTGATCAGTATTGTGATGATTCCGGCGCTCTTGAGCTTCTTGCCGGAGCCCGGTTTTGGGCAAATTAAACATCTTGAAAATCAGCGTATTCGTCGATGGCTTGAGCGGCTTGCCCGATGGATAGAATTCCATCGCCGCAAAGTATGGTGGTCAGCCGTCTTGTTGTTTGTTGTATCAGCTGTTGGTATGTTTCAGCTTCGTTCCAATAGCTATGTGGTGGATGACCTACCGCATGACGATAATGTATACACGGATTTGCGTTTTTTGGAAAAGCGCTTTGGTGGGGTGATGCCGATGGACGTGGTCATCGATGCAGGTCGGCGCAATTTGGCCCAATCTCCTTCAACCTTGCAACTTGCTGACGAGGTGCAGCATTTGTTTGCGGAACAACCGATTTTTGGACCACCCATGTCGCTGGTGGAATTGATCAAGGCGGCAAACGAAGCGTATTTCATGGGCGATAGAGCGCATTATCAATTGCCCAATGCTCAGGAACGGGCCTTTGTCTTGCCCTACCTTCTGCGAAGTAAGGGGGATTCCGGAACCGTGATGACCAGCAGACTCATGGACTCGACCAAGCGTTACTTGAGAATTTCATACAGCATGGCGGACGTGGGCACCGATTCTTTGCGTACCGTGATGGCGACTCTTCAAAAAGGGGTGGACTCCTTGAATCAGGGGGGTAAAGCCAAAGTCATCTTCACGGGGAATGCCCTGATTTTTCTCAAAGGCAACCAATACCTTGTTCGGTCCTTGGCAGGTTCGATTGGTTTGGCCGTTGTGTTGATTGCTTTGATGATGGGGATTACCTACCGAACTTGGAAAGCTGTTGTTTGGGCTTTATTGCCTAATCTACTCCCATTGATGTTCACGGCTGGTATCATGGGGTGGATAGGGATCTCCATCAAGCCCAGTACCGTGTTGATATTCAGTATTGTGTTGGGCATTGCTGTGGACGACTGCATCCATTATTTGGCGCGCTACTTCCAGGAGGTGCGGCGTCATCAGCGTTCGACCATGGAACATTTGCGTGTTTGCACCTTGGAAACCGGGGGGTCCATGATTTACACCTCCATTATTTTGTTTTTTGGGTTCATCATCTTTGCCTTTTCCGATTTCGGGGGGACCCAAGCCTTGGGGTTGATGTCAGCAATCACCCTGCTGCTGGCCATGGTCGCTAATTTGGTTTTGTTGCCGACCCTTATTTTGGCCATGGAGGGGTGGGGTTCATCGCGTAGGAAATCAGCCTCCAAGTCCTAGAATTTTTCCTATTTTTGGGGAGCGATGGAGAAAAGATACAGGGAACATGCCAAGGCCGATTGGACGTCCTTTCAAGCCGAGGTAACCGCATTTTGGGAAACCCACCAAGTTTTTGAACAGGCGGTGGCGGAGGACGGTCGGCCATCCAAAGTCTTTTACGAGGGCCCTCCTTCGGCCAACGGTATCCCCGGTATTCATCATGTCATGGCAAGGGCCATCAAGGATTTGTTGTGCCGGTATTGGACCATGCAAGGTTACCGGGTTGATCGCAAAAGCGGTTGGGACACCCATGGCCTGCCTGTGGAATTGCAGGTGGAGAAGAAATTGGGCATCCGCAGGGAGGATATCGGCCAGACCGTTTCCATCGAGGACTTTAACCGGCATTGCCGGGAAGATGTCATGCAGTTCACCGGAAAATGGGAGGAATTGACGCGGTTGATGGGGTATTGGATCGATCTTGATCGCCCTTATGTGACCTATCACAACGAATACATCGAATCCGTGTGGAATTTGTTGCAGAAATTGTACAATAAAGGATTGCTATACAAAGGATTTACGATTCAGCCCTATTCCCCTGCGGCAGGAACTGGGTTGAGCTCGCACGAGCTTAACCAGCCTGGCACGTACCGGCAGGTGAAGGATTTATCCATGGTGGCTCAATTTCGCCTTGAGAAGGATTCTGCCCAACAGGTGCTTGGCATGATGGCTGAATCCGGGGACACGGCCTCTGCTGATCCGGCTAAGGTGAGCATGCTTGGATTGCCCGTTTTTGCATTGGCATGGACCACCACCCCTTGGACTTTACCCTCCAACACCGGTCTTGCGGTAGGTTCTAATATTATCTACGCAGTAGTTCGCTGCGCAAACCCCTACACGTCCACGGATCAGTTGGTGATCTTGGCCCAGGATCGTGTAACATCGTATTTTTCCAGTAGCGAGGCTTCCAGTGATGCCCAGGCCCAATTGGGCTCTCACATCTTGGGGCATGTCCAAGGTTTTGCCCTTCAAGGACTTCGTTACGAGGCTCTCCTGCCGTATGCTAGGCCAGAGGATGGTGATCCCTACCGGATTGTGGTGGGTGATTTCGTGAGTACCGAGGACGGTACCGGGATTGTTCATTTGGCGCCCAGCTTCGGGGCAGATGATTTCAGGGTGGGAAAACAGAACAACCTGGGCAATCTTACCCTGGTGGATCGTTCTGGTCGCTTCACCGCCGAAGTCCTTGACGCAGAATTTCCCTTGCAAGGTTACCCGGTCAAGGAAGCTTTCTTGACGGATGACGAGAAATCCCAATGGTTGGAAATTCAGCGGGAACGCTTGTCCGCCATGATCAGCGACCAACGAAAACTGTTGAGTGCGGATGAATTGATCGCTCTCAAATTGAAGAGGGAGGGCTTAGCCTTCCGCATTGAGAAATACGAGCACTCCTATCCCCATTGTTGGCGAACGGATAAACCAATTTTGTATTATCCCTTGGATTCGTGGTTTGTGAAAACCACTGCCGTCAAGGATAGAATGATTGCCTTGAACCGTGAAATTCAATGGAAGCCGGAGAGTACCGGATCCGGTCGCTTTGGCAATTGGTTGGAGAATTTGGTGGATTGGAATTTGTCACGTTCGCGTTATTGGGGTACGCCTTTGCCGATTTGGAGTACCGATGACGGTTTGGAAACACGTTGCATAGGGTCCATCGAGGAACTTCGTGAAGCGATTCAAGAGGCCAAGGTCGCCGGGATTGCCAATCCGGATTCCTTTCATGATTTGCACAGGCCGGAGGTGGATCGATTGGTCTTGAAATCTTCCACCGGAAAGCCTATGCGTCGAGAAACGGATTTGGTGGATGTTTGGTTTGATTCCGGGGCAATGCCCTATGCCCAAAACCATTTCATGTTTGGCAAGGACGACCAAGGTAACGCATCTTGCCCCACCAATTTTCCAGCAGATTTTATCGCCGAAGGAGTGGATCAAACCCGAGGGTGGTTCTTCACCCTGCATGCCATTGCGGTCATGCTGTTCGACAGTGTTGCGTTTAAATCGGTAATATCCAACGGTTTGGTCCTTGATAAGGACGGCAACAAAATGTCCAAGCGATTGGGAAATACGGTGGATCCTTACCTAATGTTAGGAAAATATGGAGCGGATGCCTTGCGATGGTACATGATCAGCAATGCCCCGCCTTGGGATAATCTGAAATTTGACACCAAAGGGGTAGAGGAAGTACAAAGGAAGTTCTTTGGCACCCTGTATAACACCTATCAATTCTGGGCTTTGTATGCCAACCTTGATGGTTTTACAGCAGTTCTCCCCGAGGGCAAGGGTTCGGCAATGGGCTCCGCCAGCCCATTGGTTACCGCCTCACTGACGGAGATGGATCGTTGGATCCTCTCGGTATTGCATTCCCTGATTCAAGAAGTGGACAATGCCTACGCCGAAATGGAGCCAACCCGTGCGGCCCGGGCGATCCAGGACTTTACGGATATGCACTTGAGCAATTGGTATGTTCGCCTAAGTCGCAGGCGCTTCTGGAAAGATGGCTTGAGCCAAGACAAGGCCGCGGCTTTTCAAACCCTGCATCAATGTTTGCTGACGGTGGCTCATCTGATGGCTCCGCTAGCTCCATTTTATGCCGAGGTCTTGTACAGCGATTTGTTAGGCTTGGGATCTTCCAAGGCAGCAGTCCCGTCCAAGGCGGAGCCGGGTTCATGGCCTTGTTCCGTGCATTTGTCTCGTATGCCCCAACCAGCGATCGATCTGATTTCGGTGGACTTGGAGGGGAGAATGGAATGGACGCAAGCGGTGTGTTCTTTGGCCCTTTCGTTGCGCAAAAAAGCCGGCATCCGAGTCAGGCAACCGCTGTCCCGCTTGGGTTTGATCTTGCCCGCTGGATTTACGGAGGAAAGCTTAAGCAGCATGCTCGATTTGATTCGTTCGGAAGTTAACATCAAGTCGGTGGTCTGGGCTGGAGGGGATTCATTCCGCATCCAGCGCAAAGTGAGACCAAATTTCCGTCGTCTCGGCCCGAAGTATCCCACGGTGATTCAGCAATTGGGTCCTGCCCTGCAAGCCATACCTTCGGAACAGGTGGAGGAATTTCTTAACAATGGATTCCTTGAACTGGAACTTGACGGCGTACACGTCCGATTGGAGACCGAAGATTTGGATGTGCTTACCCAAGACATCAAGGGATGGCAGGTAGCCAGCGAAGGTGCCATCACGGTGGCGTTGGATACGGCTCTCACTCCGGATTTGGAGAGGGAGGGTCTGGCTCGCGAATTGGTGAACCGTGTGCAGAAGCAACGCAAGGACATGGGTTTGGACCTCACCGATCGTATTGTGCTGCACTGGGAAACCTTGCCTGGAATGAGGGAGGTGGTGGAAGAATTTGGCGCTTATATCGCGGGTGAAGTACTGGCCGATCGCCTCCAACCCTTGGTTCAAACCCGCGAAACGGCGATTCAGGTGGATTTGGAAGGCTTGATTCTGCAAATAGATGTGGAAAAAGTGGAAAAATAGGGGCCGGGTATTATTTCTGAAATCACCTTTCTTCCCTAGCTTCCGTGATTATTTTTGCCATCCCTCAGACAGGTCCTTGGATTATTTTATAATTTGAACACGATGGAGAATCCCAACAAAACCCGGTACAGCGACGAAGAGTTGAACGACTTCCGCTCGCTTATTTTAGAAAAATTAGAAACGGCGCGTGCAGAATTCCGTTACCACCAAGAGCAACTGATGCACGTCAACGAAAACGGGACCGACGATACTTCCAATTCCTATGTTACTCTGGAAGAGGGATCGTTGACCTTGGAGAAGGAACAGCATTCTCAGCAGGCCTCCCGTCAGCGTAAATTCATCGATCACCTAGAGAACGCCTTAATTCGTATCGAAAACAAAACCTACGGTATTTGTCGCGAAACCGGAAAGCTCATTCAGAAGGAACGCTTGATGGCGGTGCCTCACGCCACCTTGTCTATGGAGGCTAAACTCAAGCAATAGGGGCGTGAACCGCATGAAGCTTGCGGCTTGGGTGGCCTTGGCTTTGTTGGTCGCAGATCAAGCTTCCAAATTGTGGGTACGCACCCAGATGTTTCCCGGCGAATCTTTCGAGGTTCTTGGAAGGTATTTTCAGATTTTTTTTATTGAGAATAACGGAATGGCCTTTGGTTTGGAATGGGGTGGTCGCTTCGGTAAATTGATGTTGACCTCATTCAGGTTGGTCGCTGTGGTGGGATTGGGTTACTATTTCCGACGTATGATCCAAAGCGGGCAAACAAGCCAAGCGGGTACGTTGGCTCTGGCCTTGATCTGGTCAGGGGCATGCGGTAACATTATCGATTCTTTGTTTTACGGACCCTTGTTCGGTTACGAGACTTTTATGCACGGGCGGGTCGTGGATATGCTTTACTTTCCTCTTTATCAAGGCTTTTTGCCGTCATGGCTGCCGATATGGGGTGGGGAATACTGGGTTTTCTTTCGTCCTGTTTTCAATTTGGCCGATGCAGCCATTTCGGTAGGCGTGGGGATGAGCATGTTGTTTTATAACCGCCTCTTTGTAACCTTACCGGTGGAAGAGCAACCGTTGTCTTGAATCAATGGATTTGAGAACTATCCATCCTTTTAATTACGAACAATGCGCTGTTTAATTTTTCGATTTCCAAGCTTCAGGCAAGGTCGGAGCCTTGCTGCCTTGCTGCTCTTGTTAACCCTAGGGGCCTGCAATTCACCCAAGAAATTAACAGGCAGAGGGGATGAATTGGCGATTGCGGGAATGTACGAAGAGGCTAGCATGCAATACATGCGGGCTTTGCGTTCCAAGCCAACCTACGTCGATGCCCGGGTGGGTTTGAAAAGAGCCGGTCAGAAGCATCTGGATGCTCTGCTTGTCAAGTTCGATAGGCTCCATGGGGAGCGGCAGCACTACGATGCAGTGTTTGCTTTTGTCAAAGCGGAGACCTTCTACAGGCAGGTCGAAATGCTGCGTGTGGATTTGGATTTTCCGGCCAGGTACCGGGCGGATTACGAATCGGACAAGGCGATTTATCTGGAAGAGGCTTACAACAAAGCCGTCAGGTTAATGGACCAAGGCCAGCTTATCGAGGCTCAAGCCGTATTGTCGGACATGAAACGGGTGGATCCCAATTACAAGGATGCCGCTCAAATGGAGAGGGTCGCCAGAGTGATTCCAATCTACGAAGACGGCATGGCCATGTTTGATCGGCAACGGTATCGAGCTGCTCATCAGCGTTTCAAGGATGCGGAGGCCGTCCTTCCGGGCTTTCGTAATCTGGACTCCAT
>VHBD01000024.1 GCA_016872125.1 Sphingomonadales bacterium | reverse complement strand
CAGAATATGGGACATGTACCGAAGTAAATAAAACAAATTTTCTTCCTTCCAAGGGCTGGGCTCGAAGCCTAACAAATGAAATTCCAAAGGCTTGTCGCCAGGACCCATCGCGGCGATATAATCGTTGATTCCACGGGTATAGGCGGCGATTTCGGCAGCCATAGCAGGCTCATCTGCAGCATATTGGTTCCACCATAGCGGTGCTTTGCGTTCGAATTCCAGCTTGCGCCAGAACATATCACTTTCCAAGGCGACCGCACCGACCACTTCGCTGATTCGCCCTTTGACCACACGGCTCATCAATTCCATCTGAAAGAGGCGATCGCGGGCATGCATCCAGCCCACACCGTAGGCAACTGCCTCTGCGCTCTCCCCGAAGATATGCGGGACCCCCAAACTGTCGATACCTATTCGGAGATCGGCATAGGGGCCTTCGATTTCAAGATCCGCATCTTCCGCGCCGGTGATCCGTAGGGGTGATGATGACCAATGAAAAAATGTATGAACTGGGGGAAGCCCCTCCCATGGCTTGTAGAGCAGCCAACACCAGGCCAGTGTTGCTCCTAACAAGAGTAAACGAGATCGCACAGACGAAAATAAAGCCCTTTATGGGTATTTTTAAATTAATATTGACAAATCAAACCTATTTTATGCTCGTACTTAAGACCTCGGCTTCCCGTTTTGTTTTGATCTTCTCCTTGGCCATCGTGGCTGCGCTGGCTAGCTTGAACCCCCTTGCGGCACAATCCGCGGGCGGTTCGGCCCTGATTCGAGGCGAAATCCGGGATGCACGCAATGGACAACCCCTGGTGGGAGCTACGGTGATCATCCGCGGCACCACCCAAGGCGCAACCACCAACATTGATGGAAAATTCAGCATCGAGGGCAACCTAGTGAATGGGCAAACTTATCCGCTGGTGATTTCGTACATTGGTTATAATACGCTCAATGTCAACGGATTAGCCGGAGGTAAAGCCTTGGTGATCAAACTCGAAGAAAGCGCTTTGGATCTGCAGGGGGTGGAGATTGTGGATTCCCGCATTTCGGAGAAGCAGAAAGAATCGGCTTTGACCGTGGAGGCGATGGATATCCTCGCGGTCAAGGAAACGCCTTCTCCTTCCTTCTACCAGGGATTGGGTACGATGAAGGGGGTGGATTTGACCACGGCTTCCTTGGGTTTTGTGATCATCAACACACGGGGTTTTAATTCCACATCCCCCGTACGGTCGTTGCAATTGATTGACGGGGTGGATAACCAGGCCCCGGGCCTGAATTTTTCGTTGGGGAATTTCCTGGGGGTCTCGGAATTGGATATCCAAAAAGTGGATTTGGTGGTGGGGGCTTCGTCGGCGTTTTTTGGACCGAACGCCTTCAACGGGGTGATCAACATGAGCACGCGTTCTCCTTTTCAGCGGCAAGGAATCAATGCAAGCATCAAGGTAGGCGAAAGGGCCTTGACCGAAACAGCGATCCGATACGCCTGGGCTAACAAAGACCGCAACGGTAACGACAAAATGGGTTGGAAGTTTAACATGTTCTACCTCAAAGCCAACGATTGGCGGGCGGAGAATTACGGGCCATCTACGGCTTCTCAAAACCCCAAAGGAACCCCCGGTGGTTACGATGCAGTCAACGTGTACGGGGACGAAGACGAAGGGCGCTTTAACGATGCGCGAGGTGAAGCCTTGCAGTTACCCGGCTTGGGCATCTTTTATCCTTCGGGTTATCGCGAAGCTGATTTGGTGGATTACGATATTAACAACCTCAAGTTGAACACGGCTTTTCATTACATGCTCAAGCCCAAAGTGGAGTTCATTGCTTCCTCCAATTTTGGCACAGGTACCACGGTATATCAAGGGGAGAACCGATTCAGGCTCAAAAACATCCTCTTCTTCCAGAACCGTTTAGAATTGCGCAAAGAGGACGATTGGTTTATCCGGGCCTACGCGACCAACGAAGATGCCGGGGATTCCTACGATGCGGTAGCCACTGCCAAAAGAATGAAGGAAACTTATCATACCCTGGATATCTGGAACAAATCCTACGCCTCGGTTTGGCAGACTTCGATTTTGGATTCAATTTATGGAATCGCGGGCAAGCCGGGTTTGTTACCCGACCACTGGAGGCCTTACCGGGGTTCCTTCTCTGGGATACCTACTGCCCTAAGCGATAGCCTGAACTTTTTCTTGAATGCACCGGGCGCTGCGGAGGCTTTGGCACGTTGGCATGAAGAGGTTCGGTTCAAGGTGAACAACGGCTACCAGACCGGGAACCTTCGGGATCCGAATCCCATGCCGTTTGCTTTGCCGGGTTCTCCTGCCTTTGATTCATTGTTTAACATCATTACCACAACCCTACCCAACAAGGGACGGGGCGGCACTTTGTTTTATGACAAATCGGCTTTGTATCATTTGCAGGGCGAAAAGCGCTTCAAGCCCATCGAAAACATGGAAGTGGTGGTCGGTGGTAGTTTTCGCCAATACCGCCCGGATAGCCGCGGGACGATTTTTAGCGATACCGTAAAACTTAACTACCTCGTTAGAGACACGTCGTATTTAGACACATTAATCATCGTTGGTCCCGGAGGAGATTCAACCATATTTACCAGACCCGTTACCGACACCCTGAGTATTGACACAACCCAAGAGAAAACCAAAATCGTGAATTCTGAATACGGCCTGTACGGAGGAATTGAGTACAAGATCAATAAATTGATGTTGGGAAATCGTTTGCTCGGTGACCTCAAAATCAACGCCACCTTTCGTACGGATAAGAACATCAATTTCAAACGGGTGTATTCACCTGCCGTTTCGATGGTCTTGACGCCGAATCAAAAACATGTTTGGCGTTTGTCTCTCTCGTCGGCGGTGCGAAACCCGACCTTGGCAGATCAGTACCTATACTACAACGTGGGTCCAGCGATTCTGGTGGGTAATGTATCGGGTTTTGATTCGTTAATTACACTAAACTCATTCCTTGACTACTTGGCAGTTACACCAACCACAGATAAACTTAAGTATTTTGATGTCAAGCCTATACAGCCCGAACAGGTACGCACCGTGGAGTTTGGATACCGCGGAATGTTCAAGAAGCTGTATGTGGATGCGGGGTATTACCACAGTTGGTACACCAACTTTATTGGTTTCAATATAGGTGTTCAATCGAAGTTTACGAATCCATCAGGCGGAGGATATCCCATCCGTGAAACCCTTCGCATTTACCGAGTAGCGGCGAATGCAACGGGTATTATTACAACACAAGGTTTTTCGCTGGGTGGTAATTATTATTTGAACCGGGAATTGGCTTTTAATTTCAATTATTCCTGGAACAAACTGGTGAATGCCGGAAAAGATACGGTAATTATTCCGGCCTTCAATACCCCGGAGCATAAGTACAATGTCGGTTTGAGCGGTCGGGATATGATTACCGAGATTCCTTTGCCCGGCGGGGGCTCCTATACGCTGGCCAATTGGGGCTTTAACATCAATTACAAGTGGATACAGGGCTTTGAGTTTCAGGGATCCCCCCAGTTCACCGGGCCTATCAACAGCTACGGGATGGTGGATGCCCAAATCAACAAAACCTTCCTGAACTTGAACACGACCCTCAAGTTGGGTGCCTCGAATTTGTTGAACAACAAAGTCTTCCAGGTTTACGGCGGACCGCTGGTAGGCCGATTGGCCTATGTGTCCCTGAATTTTGAGCTGAAATAACGAGGGCTGGCGACTAACCTTGGGGTTGATTCAGGCGCCGGACTTCAGGGCTTGATGCAGACAATTTTGTGGTCCCGAATCACCACTAGTTCTCCGTTATTGGCCCGCTTGGTTTTTGACTAGGGCTCGCAGGCAGGCTTCATGCCTTGGCCTAAGGCAGGCCCAGGACCAAAAGTTCGCTGACCAGACCGGCGGTAAGGCTTAGGATTACAATCAGCAAGGGCGGCACCCCCCAACGGTGATTAAGCAGGGCAGTCAGTGCCACCAGACTAAGGTTCAAACTGCTGTAGCCCAGTGGTTTCATCAACAAAACGATGGCGGTGAGAATCAAGCCAATGGCGGCTATTTGAACCCCTTGAAGGGCGGCTTGAATGCGAGGCATGCGCTTTACATCATCCCATATCGGATACACGAACATGATCAGAAGGGCACCGGGAGTAAAGATGGCCAAGGTGCCGACCAACGATCCCAACAGGACATGGAGCACCCCTTTGCCTTGGAGAATCAGACCCCCCATATACGCGGCTTGAGAAAAAACAGGACCCGGAACCCCCTGGGCCAAGCCGTAACCTATCAAAAATTGATCGGTACTCAGGTATTGCCGCGTAGCCACAAAATGCTCGTACATCATCGGTAACAAAACTTGACCACCTCCAAACACAAGACTACCAAAACGGTAAAAATTCTCAAAAAGCAGAATTTCCCGCGAATGAAAAACGTTCCCCAACAAAGCCGCCAAGCCAAAAAGCAAGGCATACATTCGAAAATAAAACCAACGCACCTTGGTAAGGGAATGCGGCGAACCCAGGCTTCCTTTGCGTTCCTGCCACAGCCATTGGGCCAGCCCTCCTAACATCAAAACCACCGGAAACGTGTACGAAGAAACCAGGCTAAGGGACAAGATCACCGACATCCCCAAGATCGGTAAGGCGGGGGCTTTCCAGGATTGACGTTCAAGCAGTCGCCATGCCGAAGCGGCCACAAAGCCCACCGCAACGGGGGGAAGCCACCGAAAAGTGGCCATATTCAATTGCTTGATCTCCAGAGAATAAACCAAGACCGCTGCAAAGGTCATGATCAAACTAGCAGGCAAAATCCAAATCAATAAGGTTAAAATAGCCAAACGCGGTCCACCCAACCGAAGACCCACGACGGTAATCGTCTGGGTTGATGTTGGTCCCGGCAAAAACTGACAGAGGGCATTCAATTCTAACAGAGCCTCGTGGGTCAGGTATCGACGGCGATCGACCAACCGCTCTTGCATCAGTGCAAGATGCGCATAAGGCCCACCAAAGGCAGAGAGGGTCAGCATCATGACATCCCGCAAAAAGGCGCGTTGGCGGCTGCGGTCCATCATACCCATGATTAGCAGCTAACCCAAACCTGCGCTGAGGGTCTATTTCTTGAGCCCAATTTCACGGAGCCTTTCGTCGAGGTAGTCCCCCGCAGTGATGGGCGGATCCATGGGTTCACTGCCGGCAAGTACACAGGAGGCCAAGGCATCCAGCGGCATCGCCGGCTGAGGATGCAGAAAGAAAGGTATCGAAAAACGGGGCTCGGACCAGCGTGCACGGGGCGGATTCACCACACGGTGGGTAGTGGATTTGAGCCGATGGTTGGTCAGTCGCTGTAACATATCCCCTACATTGACCACAATTTGATCCGGCAACGCCGTCACCGGAACCCAGGTCCCGGCTTTGCTCAGAATTTCTAGACCCTCCGCAGAAGCACCCATTAACAAGGTGATTAGGTTGATGTCTTCGTGCTCCGCGGCGCGTACGGCATCGCCTGGATCCTGAAGAATAGGCCCGTAATGTATGGCCCTCAGGATGCTGGTGCCGCCATCAACCCACGCACGAAAATAATGTTCAGGAAGTTGCAGATAGCGGGCAATGGCGCGGAGCAGATGCTGCCCGCAGGATTCGAGGGTACGATAGGCTTGCATGGTAACCTCATTGAAATCAGCCGGTTCATGAACCTGCACATTGGGGGGGTAGGTACCGTACAGGGGATGGTCGGGGCCTACTTCTTGCCCGATTTGGAAGAACTCTTTGAGGTCTCCTTCGCTGCGCCCCTTGGCATGTTCCTGCCCGAAGCGGGTATAGCCTCGTTGCCCAGCCGCTCCGGGAACTTCGTAGGTGGCCTTGAAATCGGGGGGCAGACCAAAAAATTCCTCCACGACTTGGTATAAACGATCGCTTTGTTCGGCGCTTAATCCGTGGTTTCGAACGGCCACGAATCCCACCTCTTCGTAAGCTCGTCCTAATTCCTGGACAAAGGCGGCTTGGCGTTCTGAATCACCCTGAAGGAAATCGGCTAAATCGATGGAGGGGATTCCGGCGGTGGTGGGGGCGTTATGGCTCATCGGGCTATCGGTGGGATAGTCAAAAATAATGTATTTTTGGACACATGATGCAAAATACCTTATGGTTAACGGCCTGGGAGTTAATGAACACCGCCCGAGCGATGGCCGAGCTCTACGATGAGCACCGCCAGGAGACCCGGTATGTGCATTCAACCTCCAAGGGTCACGAGGCCATTCAATTGGCCTTGGGCCTGCACCTGCAACCGCAGGATTTCGCGTCGTTGTATTACCGGGACGAATCGGTTTTGTTGGGAATGGGCTTCGAACCCTACGAATTGATGCTGCAATTGCTGGCCAAAGCGGAGGATCCCTTCAGCGGTGGACGAACCTATTATGCGCATCCGTCGGTTCGCCGACTAGGCATGCCCACAATTCCACACCAAAGCTCGGCCACGGGGATGCAGGCCATTCCTGCGGTGGGCATGGCGCATGCCATCGCCTATTTCGAAAGTCAAAACCTCCCAGTCCCCGGTTCAGACCAAAGCTCTCCCCCCTTGGTGGTCTGCTCCCTGGGCGATGGCTCGGTAACCGAAGGAGAGGTTGCAGAAGCCTTTCAGATGGCAGTACTCAAGCATTTACCTATTCTGTTTCTGGTACAGGATAACGAATGGGGTATTTCGGCAAGTGCCGAGGAAATGAGGGCCATGGACGCTTTCCAATACGCGGAGGGTTTCAAAGGCCTTAAACGAATGCGGGTGGAAGGTAATGATTTCAAGGCATCTTGCAAGACCGTTGCGGAAGCCTTGGGGCACTGTCGAATTCGCAAAGGTCCTGTTTTATTGCACGCTACCGTTCCGTTGTTAGGGCATCATACCTCCGGGGTTCGCAAAGAGTGGTACCGTAGCGAAGAAGATCTAAGCGACCATGAACGGATGGACCCCCTACCGCGATTGCGCAAACAGATGCTCAAAGCGGGTTTCTGGGAAGAGGAATTGGATCAACTTGCCGAGACCGGTCGTCGCAGGGCCGTTACAGATTTTGAAAGAGCAATGCAAGCTCCTGATCCTGAACCGAATAGTCTATATCTCCACGAGTTTGCCGAGGGTGGACCGTCCGTGGAATCCGGGGTGCGGGAGCCTGCAGGTCGCGAAAAGGTGGCCATGGTGGATGCGGCATTGCATGCGGTGGAAGAGATTCTGAGGGAGGATCCTGCGGCATTGTTCTACGGGCAAGATGTAGGCAAAACATTGGGCGGGGTCTTCCGCGAAGCAGCAACCTTGGCGGATAAATTCGGGGATAGCCGGGTTTTCAATACGCCCATTCAGGAGGCATACCTGGTGGGGAGTACCGCAGGCATGTCCGCTGTGGGGGCCAAACCTATTGTTGAAATACAATTCGCAGACTACATATGGACCGGGGTCAACCAATTGGTGGTGGAACTATCCAAAAGTTGTTACCTGTCGCGGGGTCAATTCCCGGTGCAGAGCCTGATCAGGGTTCCCTGTGGAGCCTACGGTGGAGGAGGGCCTTACCATTCAGGGTGCATTGAGTCGGCGATTCTGAATATTCGCGGGATCAAGGTGGTGTACCCGTCCAACGCAGCAGATATGAAAGGTCTGTTGAAGGCCGCCTTCTTGGATCCCAACCCGGTGGTTTTCTTTGAACACAAGGGGCTGTATTGGAGCAAGGTGCCCGGGACGGAAGCCGCCAAAACCCCGGAACCCTCGGAGGATTATGTGGTGCCACTGGGCAAGGCCCGGATGGCATTAGAGGCATCACAAGGCGCCCAGAACTTGGGGGACAGTTGCCTGGTCGTGACCTACGGCATGGGGGTTCATTGGGCCATGAATGCCGCCGTGGGGGATTTGTCCGGCAAAGTCGAAATCCTGGACCTGCGCACCTTGTACCCTTTGGACGAGGCGATGATTATAGAGCGCAGCCGTGCCCACGGTAAGGTCCTGGTCTTGACCGAAGAGCCTTTGCTCAACTCCTTTGCGGAATCCCTGGCATTCCGCATACAACGCAATTGTTTTGAGCATCTTGACGGTCCTGTCGAAGCCATGGGGGCGGCCAACCTACCTGCGGTTCCCTTGAACATCGTTTTGGAGGCGGAGATGCTCCCTTCGGCGGAGAAAGTCGCGCAGCGTCTTCGCATCCTTCTGGAACGGTAAGGGAATTCCCTTGGCCTGGCCTATTTTTGCCGCGAAACTTCCGGAAAACACTAACCCTTTTGTTGACTTAAAACCCTTTACTCCATGTCGTATTTCTTTACCTCCGAATCGGTCTCCGAAGGTCATCCTGACAAGGTTGCTGACCAAATTTCCGACGCGCTTTTGGACGCGTTCTTGGCGCAGGATCCCAATTCCAAGGTCGCCTGTGAAACCTTGGTCACCACCGGTTTGACCGTGCTTGCGGGAGAGGTCAAAACCAAAGGCTACGTGGATGCCCAGCAGATTGCCCGCGATACTATTCGCAAAATTGGTTACACCAAATCCGAATACATGTTCGATGCAGATTCTTGCGGAGTGATTTCTGCCATCCATGAGCAATCCCCGGACATCAACCAAGGCGTGGAGAAAGCAAGCCCAGAGACCCAAGGGGCTGGTGACCAAGGCATGATGTTTGGTTACGCCACCAACGAAACCGAGAGCTTCATGCCCCTGCCTTTGGAAATTAGCCATCTGTTGTTACGGGAACTTGCCGCAATCCGCAAAGAGGGCCGCGTCATGAAATACCTCCGACCCGACGCCAAAAGCCAAGTCACCATACGCTATTCCGACAAGCACAAACCCGAAGCCATCGATGCCATCGTGGTTTCGACCCAGCACGATCCTTTTGTGAACAGCGGTAGCAACGCCCGTGCCGTCAAAGCAGACCAGAAGGCCATGCAAACCAAGATCGCCAACGATATTCAGCGTTACCTCATCCCTCGTGTCAAGAAGCAATTGCCAACGCGCATTGCCCGATTCTTCAACAAAACCGTGAAGTACCATATCAACCCCACCGGGAATTTTGTGATTGGCGGACCCCACGGGGACACCGGATTGACCGGGCGCAAGATCATCGTGGACACCTACGGCGGCAAAGGCGCCCACGGTGGAGGTGCCTTCTCGGGCAAAGACCCTTCCAAAGTGGACCGATCAGCCGCCTATGCGGCGCGTCATATTGCCAAGAACATGGTCGCTGCAGGAGTCTGCGATCAAGTCTTGGTGCAAGTGGCCTACGCCATCGGGGTTGCCGAACCGGTTGGCCTCTACGTGAACACCTACAACACCGCGAATGTCCGCGATGCCCAAAACAAAAAACTCAGCGACGGCGAGATCGCCGGACGCATCTCCAAGATCTTCGACATGCGCCCGGGCATGCTCATCAAGCGCCTCAAGCTGATGACCCCCATCTATTCCGAAACTGCGGCTTATGGGCATATGGGCAGACCCCATACCAAAGTCAACAAAACCATCCGCTGGGGAACAGGAGCCGATCAAGTGCGCAACGTACCCGTGGAGCTCTTCACCTGGGAGGCCCTCGATCAAGTCGCCGCTGTCCGCAAGGCCTTCAAGCTTTAACCGGACCCGCGCCCCCAATTCCCTTTTCGCTCCCGCATTCCTTCAGGATTTAGGAAGCGAGAAGTTTGAGCCCTTCGAGGGCGGAGGCATCTTGGGGTGTAAATCGTAACACGCGCTCAAACAGCACTTTGGCCTCCGCTTTCTGTCCCAGAAAGTATCGAGTCCACCCGGTCATCAGCATGGAATAATAATCAAAAGGGGATAGACGAAGGGAAACCTCCAGGTACTTCAAGGCCTCGGGGTAATTCTGACGATAATAATAAATCAAGCCCAGTTGATAGTTGGCGGTGGCATTGCCGTGGTCTTGCTTGAGTATGGCTTTGTACAGGGATTCGGCACGGACCCAATCCTCCTTGGCGGTTACCGGCAACAACAAACCCGTTTTCGGAAATGGCAATATTTTGGCTGATTTTCATGGAATTCTTTGGATTCTGAGCGGGTATTGACCTCAGACCTGGCGAGAGGTTTAATTGGTAATGCGAACCGACCCGCTTGTTTCCTCAAAAAAAACGCGGTACGTTCGCAGCGGCCAGCCGGCTGGTCCGCGGACAGCAGCCCCATCCAGCAAGGAGAATCTGGAATCGCAACAAGCACATTGCAGGATCATCAAGGAATCGACCACCGACACCCGGTGGCAACTTTGGCTGGGGGCATAGGTGCAGGCCCGGTCATAGGCTTCGAAGCGATCCAGTCCTGAGCGGTATAACACAATTCCACGGTAACCAGCGTCGAGATAGGCGTAGTTGCCAACCAGTTGCAATCGGCTGTAGGTTGGTAACAAAATGTTAAGGTAAAAATCCACGGGGACCATCGGTACCTGATCGGCCGGAGCCTTGCCTCGACAACCCATAACCAAGAGGACCAGGAGGAGGAAGACCCGACGCAACTTGCTTGCAATGAGGGTCTTAATTGGTTTTTGATCCATCTTGAGGAGGGTAGGAATAGAATCCTTGTCCGCTTTTGCGGCCATGATGACCTTCTTGGACCAAGCGTTGTTGAATGGGGCTGGGTTCAAAGCGTGCCGGGCATCCCAGGCCTTGGTAGATGGAGGTGGTAACCGATAAGTTGGTATCCACTCCGATCAAGTCCATCAGCCGAAAGGGACCCATTCGAAAACCTACGGATTCCATCAGGCGATCGATGTCTTGGTGAGCAAGACCCCCTGCGTTTAGCAAGCGAAGACTTTCGGCATAATAAGGGCGGGCGACTCGGTTAACGATGAAGCCGGGAGCGTCTTGGGCCCGAACCACGATTTTGTTCATGCGTTGGGCCAGGTCTTCGGCTTGTTGAGCAACGGAGGGCAGGGTCTGCGGCCCGGAAATGACCTCCACCAACTTCATGATGGTGGCCGGATTAAAAAAATGGAGGCCGACCACCCTCTCTGGCCTGGACAAGCCCTGGGAGAGCACTTCCATGGGGATCGAGGAGGTGTTGCTGGCGATGATGAACTGCGGACCGTTCTGCTGTTCCATGGCGAGGAACAAGGCTTGTTTGGGGGCGGCCTGTTCCACAATGGCTTCGATCAGCATGTCCCCCACGGCGTCTTCGAGGCGGTGGGTATAGACGATTCGCCGCTGGATCTTGGCGGCGTCCTCCTCGGACAGTCGGCCTTTGGCTACATTTTGTTGGAGATTTTGGGCGATGCCCTGGCGAGCCTTGTTCAAGCCCTCCTCTTGCACATCGTACAAGAGGGTTTGCAGACCCAGGGTGGCGCAGAGCTGGGCAATTCCTTGGCCCATGGTGCCTGCACCCGCAACAACAACGGAATTCAGGGTTACGCTCATTGGTTCAGCCTGCATGACCGAATTGACGCACAAACCGCAGATCGTTTTCGTAAAAAAGTCGAATGTCAGGAATCCGATGTCGTAGCATGGTAAGTCGTTCGATTCCAATACCAAAGGCGTATCCGCTGTAAACATCCGGATCGATTCCGCAATTCTCGAGGACCTGAGGATCGACCATGCCGCAACCTAAAATTTCGACCCATCCGCTGTGTTTGCACACACCGCATCCGCTTCCAGAACACAGAAAACAAGTTACATCCATTTCGGCGGAGGGCTCGGTAAAGGGGAAATAAGAAGGTCGGAAACGAATTTGTACCGACGGCCCAAAAAGAAAGGTTGCAAAATCGTACAAGACTTTTTTGAGGTCGGCAAAGCTGACATCCTGATCGATGTACAGACCCTCGACTTGGTGGAATTGCATATGGGATCGGGCCGAAACCGTTTCGTTGCGGTAAACCCTGCCCGGAGAAACGGTGCGCAGGGGCAATTGTCCCTTCATCATTTCCTTGACCTGTACGGAAGAGGTATGGGTCCGCAACAAATAGGCCGGATCCAAGGACACAAAGAAGGTGTCCTGCATATCCCGAGCCGGATGGTCTGCGCCAAAATGGAGGGCCTCAAAATTGTGCCAATCGTCCACCAATTCGGGGCCATCGGACCAACGAAAGCCAAGTTTGCCGAAGAAATCGAGCATGAGGTGGCGGGTGAGGGCCAGGGGGTGTCGGGAGCCCCGTCCCCAAACGGGCGGGGGCAGCGTGGCGAGGTCGGGTCCTTCGGAGGGCCCTTGGCTTGAGGGGTCGCCCCCTGGCCCTGGGCCGGTGGGCCGGCCGGCCGAAGCCTCCTTCCAACGGGTTTCCACTTCCTGACGCAGGGCATTGAGGGCCTGTCCCACGGCTTTCTTCTCAGGGCCACTCAGGGCCCTGAAAGCCTCGAACAAAGCGGTGACTTCCCCCTTCTTACTCAGGAATTTCAAGCGGTAGGCTTCGGCACCCGCCACCCCACCCAAATCGAACCCCGCCGCTTCGCGGCGGACCGATTCCAACGCCTTATCCCACGAAAATTCTTCGGATGCCATGCTTTATTCGTTTTGTGTTGCGGCTGAAATTAACGCGAATAATTCGGGGCTTCGCGGGTGATGTCGATCCCGTGAGGATGACTTTCCCGCAACCCTGCATTGGTAATCCGAATCATGCGGGCCTCCCTCAACGCTGCCAAGTCAAAGGCACCGCAATACCCCATCCCTGCCTTGAGGCCTCCGATGTACTGGTACATAACTTCTGACAAACTCCCTTTGAAAGGAACCCTACCCACAATTCCTTCGGGAACCAATTTCTTGATCTCGTCCTCGGCGTCTTGAAAATACCGATCCTTGGAGCCTTCCTTCATCGCTTCGATGGAACCCATACCCCTGTACGTCTTGAACTTACGGCCTTCGTAGATAATCGTTTCGCCGGGAGATTCTTCCACCCCGGCAAACATCGAACCCGCCATGATGCAATCAGCCCCGGCAGCCAAGGCCTTCACAATATCTCCGGAATACCGTATTCCCCCGTCAGCGATCAAGGTAACCCCGGTGCCGAGCAGGGCTGCTGCAACCTCCATTACAGCGGTCAATTGAGGAACACCAACGCCGGCTACAACCCGTGTTGTGCAAATACTCCCAGGACCCACGCCCACTTTGACAGCATCAGCACCGGCATCCACCAACATACGCGCGGCTTGCCCAGTAGCAATGTTACCAACCACCAAATCAATCGACGTGCCGACAAGCTTCCGCACCGTGGCCAATGCCTCCAGAACACCGCGCGAATGCGCATGGGCTGTATCAATGGTGATGGCATCCACTCCTGCTTGCACCAAAGCCTGGACACGTTCGGCCAAATCCCCCGTGACCCCCACCGCTGCCCCCACTCGGAGACGGCCCATGGGGTCCTTGCAGGCCATCGGAAAATCTTTGATCTTGAGAATGTCTTTGTAAGTAATAAGACCCACCAAATGCCCTTTTTCGTCCACCACCGGAAGTTTCTCAATTTTGTGCTCCTGCAAGATACCTTCCGCCTGCCGCAGGGAGGTTCCTGCGGGGGTAGTAATCAAATTTACCTTGGTCATCACCTCCGAAACAGGGCGATGGGGGTCAGTTTCGAATCGCAAATCGCGGTTGGTCAAAATGCCCACCAATTTTCGATGTTCATCCACCACCGGAATACCACCGATTCGGTTTTCGGCCATCAAATCCAGGGCCTGGCCTATCCGCGCATTCATCGAAAGGGTAATCGGATCCACAATCATCCCGCTCTCGGAGCGCTTGACCTTGCGGACTTCCTGAGCCTGCCTTTCGATGCTCATGTTCTTGTGGATCATGCCCAATCCCCCGTTCTGGGCAATGGCAATAGCCATTACCGACTCGGTAACCGTGTCCATCGCCGCAGAGACTATGGGAACCTTGAGCTCGATATTCCGGCTCAATCGGCCGGTAATGCGGACATCCCTGGGCAATATTTCGGAGTAGGCGGGCAACAAAAGGACGTCATCGTACGTCAAGCCTTCCCCTACAATTCTTTGGCTAAAATCCAGCATGGCAAATGTTTTATTTGCCAAGCAAATTTAGGGCGTTTAACCTGCCCTTGTATATCAAATTTACTTTTAAGGGAAACGATGCCTTGTCCCCACGTGATTGTATGGGATAATGCCCAGACAATGCCTACAATTTGTAGGATCCGTGGCTTTGTTTTCTTTTTATTCAAACAGAAGATGAATTTCACTGAGCGTGCTTCCTACACGCAATATCCGGGAATTCCTTGGCGAAGGCTTCCCATTGGGCATCCCGTTGCTGTTCAAAACGTTGATGCGCCTCACTGCCCTCAAAGCGAGGACGATGGGCGTCCGCCGTGAACAAGGACTCAATGCGAGGAAGCAAAGCAGCGGCTTCGGCTTGCATGCAATATTCGGCCAAACGATCGTAAACAAAAGCCGTGGAGGCATAATTCGGGTGCACCAAATCGGTATCGTAATATCGGTAATCCCGTAACACATCAATAAGCCACTCGTACGATGGGATATAATGCGCGTTTGGAAATTGCTCGCAGAGCCCATGTGCTAAATCTAATAAGCGGCCTTTGCTTCGGTTGTTTTCGATAAGGCCATCTCTAGAATGTCGCACGGG
>VHBD01000023.1 GCA_016872125.1 Sphingomonadales bacterium | reverse complement strand
TATAAGTGGCACAAGGCCCGCAGGATGCGTTTGTGAAATGCTCGTAGATGACCAAATTGGATTGAACAGGAGGGGCTGGGTCCACAACGGATAAAGTAGCGGTCAAGGTATCGGAATTGATATTTCCTCCATTCAGTCCGGAAACCCAAACCTTGATGGAGTAGGCGCCGGCGGTAGTTGGCGTGTAGGTGCTGGTGAAGGTGAAGGCGTCTGCATTGAAGGAGCTCAGCGAACCGCTGTAAGCCTGACTGGTGGTAGGGCCGTTATTCACTTGGTAGTTGAGGGTAGCCGAAGAAATGGTGTTAAGTCCCAAATTCCTGAAAGAGCCACCTACATTCACTGAACCGTTGGTAAAGGCCAAGGAGGGAACGGTGTGGGAAACCATTTTGGCGGCGTCAGCAGCAGGGATCGTAATGCGAATATTATCCACCAACATGGCCACCATGTCGTTGGAGATGTTCCGAAAGGCAAAGCGAATGGTTTGATCGGCGTAGGGTGCCATGGAAAAACCACGTACCGTTAAGGCAGTGTTTTCTCCGTTGGTCGAAAACAACGGGGCTGAGGTTAGAAAGGATGCTCTGGCGGTATCCCCGTTGCTGATCCTTAGCTCATAGGCCTCGGGATATGAAGCATTCCCCAAGCTTTGAGCCTCGTAAATCATGTAATAGTTACCGCTGGCGGGAATGGATATCGATGGAGAAATCAACCAACGATCCACAATGCCCACGGGATTGGTCCAAGAAACACTCACGGCCGATTTCCCTAAATTGCTGAAAACCGCGGGAAAAGTCCATGCATTGGTACTGTTGCCAGTCAAGGTAGAAACATTGCTTGCGCCGGGCCTCCCATCTATGTTTCTCAAAACCCAACCGGAGGGAACGGATGTTGTGGATGCGACTGTGTTAAAGTCCTCGCTGAAAGCGGTCTGGGCTATGGATGCACCATGGATGGCGGCCCAAAAAGCCATGGAAAAGAGTAGTTTTTTGAACATAGTGGTTTTTTTTACAAGTTTAGTTCACAAAATCTTCTTTGTGCCAAATTCTGGGGTATGGCATGGTTTTTGGTAAAACCTGACATTTTGTCGCATTTCCTCGTATTTTTGTAAAAAAAATCGGTTTTTAGCCAAAGAAATAGCCTTTTTTCAAATCTTATTTGTTTTTATCCAAGACCATAGATCATGAGCGGCCAATTTTCCGGGATCCTGAAAGGGAATTTACCACCTACCGACAAATTCCTGTACATGGAGAGCTACGGCTGCCAAATGAATTTCTCGGACAGCGAAATTGTGGCCTCGGTCATGGCCGATTTGGGGTACGGGGTTACGGAGGAACTGGAGCAAGCGGATGTGGTGATGATTAATACCTGTTCCATACGGGAAAATGCAGAACAAAAGGTGAGGGCACGATTGCAACATTTTCGGGCCATGAAGCGCCACAAACCGACCATGATCATTGGTGTTTTGGGATGCATGGCCGAGAGGTTGAAGAACAAGTTATTGGAGCAAGAGCAATTGGTGGACCTCGTGGTGGGTCCTGATGCCTACAAGGATTTGCCGGGTCTGTTGGAACAGGTCCAAGGAGGCCAACAAGCGGTGAATGTATTGCTCTCCCGGGAGGAGACCTATGCGGAGATTGCCCCGGTGCGTTTGGGCTCGAACGGGGTTACCGCCTTTGTGACCATTATGCGGGGTTGCGATAACATGTGTTCTTTTTGTGTGGTGCCCTTTACCCGAGGGAGGGAGCGGAGCCGCGATCCCCACAGCATTTACCAGGAGTGTCGTGAATTATGGGCGCAAGGCTATAAGGAAGTTACGTTGTTGGGCCAAAACGTGGATTCTTATCGTTGGCAAGCCCCAGCAGGGGAAACAAAGGGGGAAGAATCGCCTACCTTTTTGTTTGCCGATTTGCTTGCTTATATCGCAAGCATATCCCCCGACTTGAGGGTTCGATTCTCGACCTCCCATCCCAAAGACATTACCGACGAGGTGCTTCATACCATGGCCCGTCACGATAATTTATGCAAAAATATCCACCTGCCTGTGCAGTCCGGGAGTTCCAAGGTCTTGACGCGCATGAACCGGACCTACGATCGCCCATGGTACCTGGAAAGGGTAGAGGCGATACGAAGGATACTCCCTGATTGTGCAATTACCACCGATATCATTGTTGGATTCTGCGGGGAAACCGAAGAGGATCATCGCGAAACCTTGTCCCTGATGAAGTTGGTTCGTTTTGATTCGGCCTACATGTTTGCGTACTCGGAGCGGCCCGGGACCCTCGCGGCCCGAAAGTACCCCGATGATGTTCCTGAGGAAATCAAGAAACGTCGATTGGCCGAAGTTATGGCCTTGCAGGATCAACATTCCGTGGAGCGCAACCAAGAAGAAGAGTGCAAAGTTCACAGCGTGCTCATTGAAGGCAAGTCCAAACGTTCCGATCAGGATTGGTGCGGTAGAAATTCACGCAACAAAATGGTGGTATTTCCAGGGAAAGATGTTGAATTAGCGCGCGATTTCATTGGAGCCAAAGACCTGTCTCCGGGATCCTACGTGGATGTTACGGTGCATCGATCCACCAAAGCAACTTTGATGGGTCAAGTCGTTGAATTTGATGCTGTGCAAGCATGAGCAGGATCATGGATGATGATACCGCACGCCTAGAACGGGAGCGGAAATACCATAACAAAGCTTTCGCGGAAGACCTGCGTAAATCGGTGGATAAATTTTACGAGACCATCGAAAGCAGTCGTGACGCCCATTGGCATGCTTTGATGCCTTTGGCCAAGGGTTGCAGGGTTTTGGAATATGGTTGCGGGCCGGGCTCCGCAGCATTTAATCTAGCCCGACACGGAGCGCAAGTGGTGGGCATCGACATTTCGGATGTGGCCATCGCTCAGTCCAAGGCCCAGGCCCAGGCCGAAAATCTGGAGATTGATTTTCGACGGATGAATGCCGAAAGTCTTGAATTTGAGGATAATACCTTTGATATTATCGTGGGTTCCGCTATTCTGCATCATTTAGATTTGGACAAGGCCTACAAAGAATTGCATCGATGCCTAAAGCCTGGGGGCAAGGCGGTATTTATCGAGCCCACAGGGCATAACCCCCTGCTGAATTGTTACCGAAAATTGACCCCTCAATTGAGGACAGTGGACGAAAAACCCATGCGTCTCAAGGACTTTCGTAAAGCTACCTCTTATTTCAGCGAGGTTACCGTAGATTATTACAATTTGTTCACCACGGCCGCTGTTGTTTTTCGTAACAGGCCGTATTTCAAAAAAATACTGAGTTCCTTGGATCGTTTGGACCAATGGTCATTTCGGTGGATTCCAGGTCTCAAATATTGGGGATGGATGGCGGTAATGATTTTGCAGAAAGGTCGGCCATAAACGCATTCAATCGATTCGGAAAACCGCATGGAATTACAAGCCCTCAAACAACGATTTGGCATTATTGGGAATGCTCCATCGCTTAATCACGCGTTGCGTATTGCAGATCAAGTGGCAGCGACGGACGTTTCTGTTTTGATCTTGGGTGAATCCGGGGTAGGTAAAGAGGTGTTCTCCAAAATATTGCATCAGCTATCGCAGCGTAAGCACAACAAGTTTATTGCGGTGAATTGTGGTGCCATACCGGAGGGGACCATTGATTCTGAATTGTTTGGCCACGAAAAGGGTTCCTTCACGGGTGCCCACGAGTCCCGGCAAGGTTATTTCGAAACGGTTAATGGGGGGACAATTTTTCTGGATGAAGTCGCTGAAATGCCGCTGGGTACCCAGGCCAGATTGTTACGGGTCCTCGAATCGGGTGAATTTATCAAAGTGGGTTCATCCAAGGTTCTATCCACCGATGTACGTTTGGTCGCCGCCACGAACCTTTCTCTGCTTAAGCAAATTGAAAAGGGTAAGTTCCGGGAAGATCTGTATTATCGAATGAACACCGTAGCGATACAGATACCTGCATTGAGAGAGCGGAAAGAAGATATACCGCTGCTGTTTAGAAAGTTTGCCGCTGATTTTTCGGAACGCTACCATTCCCAACCGGTTCAATTGGATCAAGGCGCCTTGGATTGGTTGGTGGACCAACCCTGGCCTGGAAATATTCGGCAACTTAAGAACGTTGCCGAGCAAATCTGCGTACTGGCTCCAACACGTATGCTCTGTGGCGATGAAATTCTTCCATATTTGCCCGTACGTGAAATTTCGGGGAGCTCTTTGCCCGCCTTGTTGGAAGGAGTGGGTGGGTCCTCCGAAGATTGGTCTGAAAGAGATTTGTTGTACAAGGTTTTGTTTGATCTCAAGAAGGACATGGTGGAAATGAAGCGGGTCATGGGGCAGATTATGGAGGGCGATGCCCCTATCCGCGATAGCGATAAGTCCATTGGAACGGTGATTACGCCCATTGTAGAGTCTGTGAACGTCTCAGCATCGATGTCACGCTACGACGAACATGCTGAAGTGGTGGATATCGAAGAGAATTTATCCTTGATGGAAGTAGAGAAGCGCCTGATTGATAAAGCGATACGTAAGTATGCCGGCAAGAGGAGGCAGGCCGCTGCTGAATTGGGGATCTCGGAGCGAACCCTGTATCGAAAAATCAAAGAATATGGACTGGAAGAGGAATAAGGTTAGAGGGAGTTCCTTAGGGTTAGTGCCCTTGATGGGGATCTTTCTGATGTTGAGTTTCCTCAGCGGATGCGGAGTGTACTCCTTCAGCGGTGCTTCGGTTCCGCCAGAGGTCAAAACACTGCACATCGTGCAAATGCGCAACAACGCCTCTTTGGTAAATCCCTCCCTCAGTCAGCAATTGTCCGATGCTTTTCGAGATAAATGTTTGGCTGAATCCAACCTCAAATTGGGGCCGCTCGGTTCTACCGATTGGGAATTTACCGGTGAAATTCAGGATTATTCAGTCACCGCTGCTGCGGTATCCGGACAAGAGAAAACAAGTCTAAACCGTTTGACGATTGTTTGGCGTTTAAAGTTTCAAGTGAAAGACCAAGAAAAACAAGGATGGGAACAGCGATTTACTCGGTATGCGGATTTTGATGCGGGCTTGCCGCTTCAAAGCGTGGAGGGGGAATTGGTGAATCAAATTGTGAAGCAATTGGTGGATGATGCTTTCAACAAAGCTTTTATTCAGTGGTGAACCATGGACCTACGCTTGCTTCGTGAATGGATTCGTAACCCCTTGTTGCTGGAGGGTGTCGATGGGCAGGATCTGGAACATCTCCTTAGGGAAGCTCCAGCTTTTGAGGCGGGCCAAATCTTGTATTTGCAGCGCATGAAAATCAACCATTCCTCCAGATTTTCCAAAGCATTGGCCTCTTATTCCGCCATGACCGATCAAGGTCAGTGGTTATACAGGGCCATTGAACGTCAGCAATCCACGCCAGAAGTAGGGGCAGAGTTCCATATTTCAAGTTTGGAAACATCGCCCGAAGTGCCCAACGAGGTTAAGGAAACTAAACTCACAATGGAGCAAGGAAATGCGCAGCAAACACGGCTGGATTGGTTTACGTTACTAGGTCAGGTGGATTGGAAAGCCATGGAATCGGATGAACTGGATTTGCTCTACGCGGAATATACGCAGACGGATTACTTGGAAGCCTCGGCAGACTTGTCCAATTGGAGTGAGGGTCAAACAGCAGATTGCAAAGAGCCCACCCCTTCAAACAAGGTGCCCGAAGAATCTCGAAACGAAATGGATCGTATTCGCGAAATGGCTGCCAAGAGTTTGGATTTGGAGGAGGTCCCCGTTTCCGAATCCTTGGCGGGGCTTTATCTGGAGCAGGGTCAAAGGGCAATGGCCGTTCGAGTTTACCGTCGGCTCATGCTACGATTCCCTAGCAAATTAGGCTATTTCAGGGATTGTATCGATCAAATTGAATCCAACTCGCCTAGGTGATTAGTCCAAGAATGGTCTCTAAACTTGTTTTGAACTTACCTTTGCGCCCTGCCATTTCAGGTTACCAACCCTTGTAGCACTTATTTTAATCCTATCCTATGTATACCTTCATTACCCTCCTTATCGTATTGGTTAGCCTTTTGTTGATTCTTTTGGTTTTGGTTCAGAAGCCCAAAGGGGGCGGATTGGCCCAAGGTTCCTCATCGATTAACCAAGTGATGGGGGTCAAAAGGACATCGGATGTGGTGGAAAAGGGTACCTGGATTCTTAGCCTTTCCCTCTTGACCCTCGCTTTGTTGGTGAATTTGTGGATTCCTCGTGCAGAGACTACCGAAGAAGGCGCGGCCACCCGACTCGAAGAAAAGGTTTTGGAAACCCCAGCGGGTAGCCAACCGGCCCCTCCAGGGGGTAATGCAGCACCGGCACCCGCCAATCAGGGAAGCGCCCCAGCCCCAAGCAACCAGGGAGCCAAACCTGCCCCGGCGCAGTAGCCTGAAGATTATGATTAGGGATTGGGATCCCTTTTGGAATTGCGGGAGGTGTTTTGGTGTTTTGAGCCCCTCAACTTGGGGATTACTCCGTTCGAATCAGCATTTTTGTCATAGCAATTGCTTGTTTTGACATAGTGAATGGCGATTTTGTCATGTTCAAGGCTTATTAGGAGGCTTGGCATGGGCTTTGTAAGAGCTTAATTAAACCTAAACCATCAAATTTTATCTTATGTCTAGCAAAATCACCCCAATTGCCGACCGGGTTCTTGTGGAACCTACCCCCGCCGAAGAAAAAACAGCTGGCGGCATCATCATCCCCGACACTGCCAAGGAAAAACCACAGCGCGGCACGGTTGTCGCTGTAGGTCAAGGGAAGAAAGACGAGCCTATGACGGTGAAGTCCGGACAAACAATCCTGTACGGAAAGTACTCGGGAACGGAAGTTCAAATTGACGGTAAGGACTACCTCATTATGAGAGAGTCCGATATCATGGCCATTTTAGGTTAATCCTCGACTAATCCAAGAGTTTTAGATTCTTATCTCATTCCTATTCATTATTCTCTAATTAAATTAATTCCAATACCATGGCAAGTAAACTCATTTATTTCGAAACCGATGCCCGCGATGCCCTCAAAAGAGGGGTGGACGCTCTGGCAAATGCAGTTAAAGTAACACTAGGACCTAAAGGTCGTAACGTTGTTATTGACAAAAAGTTTGGAGCTCCAAATGTCACCAAAGATGGCGTTACAGTAGCCAAAGAAATAGAACTCAAAGACCCCATTGAAAACATGGGTGCTCAATTGGTTAAAGAGGTGGCCTCCAAAACAGCTGATCAGGCTGGGGATGGGACTACTACCGCAACTGTCTTGGCCCAGGCCATGATTCGTGCAGGTCTCAAAAATGTAGCTGCTGGAGCAAATCCCATGGACCTCAAAAGGGGAATGGACAAAGCAACCGCTGCTGCCGTCAAAAACCTACGTACCCTCAGCATGGAGGTAGGGGATGATTTTTCGAAAATTGAACAAATCGCTACTATTTCTGCTAACAATGATGCGGTGGTTGGGAAACTTATCGCTGACGCAATGCGTCGCGTAACCAAGGAAGGCGTAATCACCGTCGAAGAGGCCAAATCCACCGAAACCTATGTGGACGTTGTGGAAGGTATGCAATTTGATCGGGGTTATGTTTCGCCTTACTTCGTGACCAATGCCGACAAAATGGAGGCCGAATTGGAAAATCCGTATATCCTAATCTATGATAAGAAGATTTCGGCCATGAAAGAACTTCTTCCTGTGTTGGAGAAAGTTGTTCAAACCGGTAGACCTTTGTTAATCATTGCGGAAGATGTGGACGGCGAGGCTTTGGCGACCCTAGTGGTCAATAAAATCCGAGGCTCCTTGAAAATTGCTGCCGTGAAGGCCCCCGGTTTTGGGGATCGCCGCAAGGCCATGTTGGAAGATATCGCTGTTTTGACCGGTGGTACGGTTATCTCCGAAGAGCGTGGATATAAGCTGGATAATGCGGATTTGACTTATTTGGGCCGTGCAGAAAAAATTACCATCGACAAGGACAACACCACCGTAGTCAATGGCGCCGGCAACAAGGATGACATCAAAGCCAGAATCAACCAAATCAAAGCTCAGATAGAAACCACAACAAGCGACTACGATCGCGAGAAGTTGCAGGAACGTTTGGCCAAGTTGGCAGGGGGTGTAGCCGTTCTGTATGTGGGTGCTGCGACCGAAGTGGAAATGAAGGAGAAAAAAGACCGAATTGATGACGCATTGCATGCAACCCGTGCAGCGGTCGAAGAAGGTGTTGTTCCCGGCGGTGGGGTTGCCTTCATCCGCGCTATCAAGGCGGTTGAAAAGGTGGTGACTGAGAATGGTGATGAGAAAACAGGCACCGAAATCATTCGTCGCGCTCTGGAGGAACCTATCCGTCAAATTGCGGCTAATGGCGGCGTTGATGGTTCCATCATTGTTCAGAAGGTCAAAGAAGGAACCGGCAATTTTGGATATAATGCCCGCTTGGATAAGTTTCAGAACTTGTTGGTGGCCGGGGTTATTGACCCCACCAAGGTGGCCCGCGTTGCTTTGGAAAATGCGACCTCCATTGCTGGCATGTTGCTCACTACAGAATGCGTGATCGCTGATGAGCCCGAAAAAGACAAAATGCCGCCTATGCCAGGCGGTGGCGGAATGGGTGATATGATGTAATCTTGTATCGATCAAATCCCGACCCCACCAGGGTCGGGATTTTTGCTTAAAGAACCTTTTGATCAAAGGTCTACCACGGTTTAGGCGTAAATTTGTGATGCGATTTTCAAACCCTTAGAATGAATCCAATTCGTCGTTTTCTCCTTTCCTCGCATGGTCGAAAAACCATGATGGCCCTAACTGGGCTCTTCCTAATTCTGTTCTTGGTGGTGCACTTGATCGGTAATCTGCAATTGCTTGCAGGGGATGGTGGCCGTCGCTTCAACGAGTATTCGCATTTCATGAGCCATAGCTTGCTCATCCAAACGGTGTCCAAACTCAATTTTGCTTTTATTATTCTGCATGTGCTCTACAGTCTATGGCTAAGTCGCCAAGCCCATGCAGCAAGGCCTCAGGGCTATGAAGGAAAGCCCGCCTTGCAAACAGCTACGTGGAGTTCGCGGAACATGGGAATCTTGGGAACGGTTATTTTGCTTTTTTTGATCGTGCATCTCAAAGGTTTTTGGTATGAATTCAAGTTTGGATCCGTCCCTAGCATTTCCTATGCAGATGCCCCTGAACCGCTGCACGATGCCTACGAAGTAGTGAGAGCGGCGTATGCCCAGGCCTGGTATGCGGGATTTTACATCCTTAGCATGATCTTTTTGGGATTTCATTTGCATCATGGATTTCAAAGCGCCTTTCACACCTTGGGATTGAGTAATTATCGCTACAAGCCGCTCATCCGAGCGGTGGGAACAGTATTTGCGATCTTGGTCCCTATGCTGTTTGCCTTGATACCCGCTGTGATGCACCTTCAAAGCTTGGGGTATTAAACTTCTGTACCCGGCTCATTCAAGATTAGAAATCAAACAATTTATTGGATGTTAACCTTATCAATTTGGATATGAAATTGGATTCCAAAATACCTTCAGGACCATTGGCTGAGCGCTGGAAGCATTATCGCTCCACGGTTCCTTTGGTTTCACCGGCTAACAAACGCAAATTGGAAGTGATTGTGGTGGGCACCGGCCTTGCAGGCGCATCCGCTGCAGCCTCCCTTGCGGAGTTAGGGTATAAAGTCAAAACATTTTGTTTTCAAGATTCGCCCCGTCGGGCACACAGTATTGCTGCACAGGGTGGAATTAATGCGGCCAAGAATTACCAGAACGATGGCGATTCGGTTTACCGTTTGTTCTACGACACCATCAAAGGCGGAGATTATCGTGCAAGGGAAGCCAACGTTCATCGTCTAGCGGAGGTATCGGCCTCCATCATCGATCAATGCGTGGCCCAGGGGGTACCCTTTGCAAGAGATTACGGCGGAATGTTGGATAATCGTTCCTTTGGTGGAACTCAGGTATCCCGCACATTCTATGCCAGGGGGCAAACAGGTCAGCAATTGCTTTTGGGAGCTTATTCCGCCTTGAACCGCCAAATCTCCAAGAAACAAATACAGTCCTTCACTCGCCATGAAATGGTCGAATTGGTCATCGTGGATGGGAAAGCAAGGGGGATCATTGCCAAAAATTTGGTGACTGGTGAATTGGAAAGGCATTCCGCGCATGCCGTGGTTTTGGCTTCGGGTGGTTATGGAAATGTATTTTATTTGTCCACCAATGCAATGGGTTCTAATGTTACCGCGGCATGGAAAGCTCATCGCCATGGGGCCATGTTTGGGAACCCTTGCTTTACGCAAATTCACCCGACATGTTTGCCTCAGGCCGGAGAGTACCAATCCAAATTAACCCTTATGTCCGAGTCCTTGCGTAACGACGGCAGGGTCTGGGTGCCATCCCGCGTGGAAGACGCCCAAGCCATTCGGGAAGGCAGGCTCAAAGCCTCTGATTTGGGAGAAGATCGAAGGGATTATTTCTTGGAACGGAAATACCCGGCCTTTGGGAATTTGGTGCCAAGGGATGTGGCTTCAAGAGCGGCCAAAGACGTTTGTGATGCCGGTCATGGGGTTGCCCCCACTGGATTGGCAGTCTTTTTGGATTTTGAAGATGCCATACGGCGCCTTGGGCGTTCGACAATTTCGGCCCGCTACGGAAACCTCTTTGAGATGTACGAGAAGATCACCGGGGATAATCCGTACGAAACGCCCATGAAAATTTACCCAGCGGTGCATTACACCATGGGGGGGTTATGGGTGGATTACGAGCTCATGACGACGATTCCGGGATTATATGCAATAGGGGAGGCTAATTTTTCGGACCATGGGGCGAACCGTCTGGGCGCCTCGGCGTTGATGCAGGGATTGGCCGATGGATACTTTGTGTTACCATATACCATTGGCGCTTATCTCTCTAGCGAAATTCGTCATGCGGCACCTTCGGTGGATCACCCTTCCTTTGTGGAAGCGGAGCAGAGGGCATTGGACCTTCAGAATCGCTTGTTGGCGATCAAAGGAAAGCGTTCGGCGGAATCCTTTCATCGTGCCCTTGGCAAAATCATGTGGGAATACTGCGGGATGGCTAGGTCAGCAGAAGGTCTACGGCATGCCTTGGGGTTACTGGAATCCTTGCACCATGAATTTTGGTCCGATGTGCTTGTCCCCGGTTCCTTGAATTCGTATAATCCTGAGCTTGACAAAGCCCATAGGGTGGCAGATTTCATTGAGTTAGGACGTCTCATGGTTTGGGATGCCTTGACCCGGGAAGAATCATGCGGGGGTCATTTCAGGGTCGAACACCAGACACCTGAAGGAGAGGCCCTGCGCCATGATGAGGAATTTGCTTTTGTATCGGCTTGGGAATATCATGGCCCCGATAAGGATCCCGTGATGCACCGTGAAGCCTTGAATTTCGAAGAGGTTCACCTGACGCAACGCTCGTACAAATAGCCCTCTAGGCGGCCATTCCAAGACATTTTAACAGGTAACGAAATCTCTCTGTTCGATTTAAAAAAACAACGATGGAAAACCAAAGTCTTCGCTTAAAACTCCGTGTTTGGCGTCAAGCCTCCTCCCAGGCCAAAGGCGCTTTCGAAACGTATGAACTCGCAGCGGTTCCTGTGCATGCCTCCTTTCTGGAAATGATGGATTTGCTCAACGAACAATTGGTTCGTGAGGATAAGGAGCCGGTAGCCTTTGATCACGATTGCCGTGAAGGAATCTGCGGCATGTGCAGTATGTACATCAACGGTAGGGCTCATGGTCCGCAGCGTGGCACGACGACCTGTCAATTGCACATGAGGCATTTTCGAGACGGTGAAACCATTACTGTAGAGCCTTTTAGGGCAGCGGCCTTCCCTGTGCTCAAAGACCTTGCGGTTAACCGATCCGCTTTTGACCGAATACAACAAGCGGGTGGTTATGTGACGGTCAATACCGGAAATGCCCCTGACGGAAATGCCGTGCCCATCCCCAAAACCGATGCAGACGAGGCCTTTATGTCGGCGGCTTGCATCGGCTGTGGGGCCTGCGTTGCTGCCTGCAAAAATGCTTCCGCGATGTTGTTCGTTTCGGCCAAGGTCTCGCAGTATGCTTTGTTACCGCAGGGACAGCCTGAACATAGGGAACGGGTTTTGTCCATGGTCGAAGCGATGGACATGGAGGGTTTCGGGCATTGCACCAATACAGGAGCTTGCGAGGCGGAATGTCCCAAAGGAATTAGTGTTGAGAATATCGCCCGTTTGAACCGTTCCTACCTTGCTGCCCAATTGAGCGGTGGGGGAACTTCTGCGGTAGCAACCTCCGATTGATTGTAGATGTTTACGGGTATTGTTGAGTCCATGGGTTTGCTGGCCTCCATGGTGGAGGAGGGAACCAATGTGGTCTTGGATTTTAAATCACCATTGAGCGATGAGCTCAAAGTGGATCAAAGCCTTGCTCACAACGGAGTTTGTTTGACGGTAGTTTGTTGCGGGTCAGGACAGCATCGTGTGGTGGCGGTGAAAGAAACCATGAAACGAACCGCTTTGGGCGATTTGAAGGTAGGCGATGCCGTGAATTTGGAGCGTTGTTTGCGATTGGGCGATCGCTTGGACGGTCATTGGGTGCAAGGTCATGTGGACGATACAGGGCTTTGTACGAGTATTCAAGATGAGGGTGGGAGTTGGCTTTTCACTTTTCAGTACCCAGCCCGACATGCGGCCTTGTTAGTCCCCAAGGGTTCCATTACCGTAAACGGGGTTTCTTTGACCTTGGTGGATCTAGGCTTGGACTTCTTTATGGTTGCAGTTATTCCTTACACGTTCCAGCACACCACCCTGGGTCAATTGCAGGTCGGTCATCGTGTGAATTTGGAATTTGATTTGTTAGGAAAATACTTCCTGAGGCAACAAAGCTTGCTGAATACGGTTCCTGCTACTTCATAAAGGTCAGAATTTTTCCGCTTTCTTGCCAGCTCTGCAAAGGGCTATGTCCATGTCTTCTCAAGTACAGGTCCAGTACCTGAACATATTCGGCATCAGACCATGGCTTAAATGCCTCTTCATCTGCATGTTGCTGGGGAATTTTCATTTGAACCAAGGTTCTTGGGTCTTCTTGGTCTGCAAAGGATATGCCGTATTCAAAAACAGGATTTAACAAATGGTTACGGTAGCACATTCTCGCAAAAAGTTCATCGGCCTGCACAGGCTCAAGGAGTATTTTGCGAAGCGGGAGGAATTCATCCTCAAAGAAGGCCACATGGGCACCGTTATCCCCCAAGGAGGCAAGGATGGCTGAGCCTCCCACCTGCAACGAAACGCTTTGGGTATTGGAACTTGTTTTGAAATCAAAGGGACAGGGATTGGATTTCATTTGTAAAATGAAAACCGAACCTGGATCATAACCCAGATACTCCACAGGGTAAACAGCGCCTTGTAAACTCAAATGAATCATTCTGTACCGACTTAGAAAAGAGGGATCCTGCCAGGCTGGGTGAATTTGATCTTGGCCCTTCACGGCCTGCATTTCGGTGTAGAGGACACCCATAAACAACCAACATAACCATTGGTAAATCCGCTCGGTACTGGTCCACCCCAAGGTATCGGTACCCACCAAAATGAGGTTTGCACATTTGCGCGCTACATCGTCCATGCCCCCGTTCCAACAATCTTGGTGAACGGGAATATGTAGGTTAGGGTAGGAGATCTTTTGTCCGTTGGGGAGGGTAAGAAAATGATGGGCAAGGCCTAGGTCTTCGACCCAACGATTGGGGAAAAGTGGGCGTAAATCGGTGGCTGGGTCGATGGCCTGTCCGGAGATCAAACAACGGGTTCCGTCGAACTGGTATTGTCCATCAAAGGGATTAAATCGGATTCCTCCGAGGGTTTCAAGAGGGGAAGGTTTGGCCGTCATGGTCAGGTAAAAGGCCTGTGTACGTATCGGGTCGCAATTGCAACAAAAGATTCGAAGTTTCAGGGTCCAATTGGAGGTCCAAAATCCACTGGTGAAGGGTAGAAGGGTCCAAAGAAGTGCCGGTGCGGGTAAGCTCCTTGAGTTTTTCGTAGGGGGCTTCGATGCCGCGTTGTCGTAATACGGTTTGGATACCCTCGGCTAGCACCGACCAATGTTGGTCCAAATCTTCTTGGATGCGGGCCTGGTCCACCTGAATTTTGGAGAGACCTTTCCGAAAAGACTGCAGGGCAAGCAATCCATGCCCCAGGGGCACTCCTAAATTTCTGAGGACGGTGCTATCGCTTAAATCCCGCTGCAGGCGGGATACAGGTAATTTGTCAGCGAGATGGGCGAGTATTGCATTGGCCATTCCCACATTGCCTTCTGCATTTTCGAAATCAATGGGATTCACTTTATGGGGCATGGCGGAACTGCCAACCTGGCCTGCAAGAATTTGTTGCTTGAAATACCCCAAGGAGATATACTGCCACAAATCCCTGCACGCGTCCAATAGGATGATGTTCATTCTCATCAAATTGTGGCAGAGTGCAGCCAAATAATCGTAATGTTCAATTTGGGTGGTGTAGCGGTAACGGGTTAGCCCCAAGGTATTTTCCACGAAATGGTTAGCAAATTGATGCCAATTGACTTGGGGCCATACCAGATGATGAGCATTGAAGTTGCCGGTGGCTCCTCCAAATTTTGCCCCAATGGGGCATTGTTCCAACATCGAGTATTGCCTTTGGAGGCGCTCCACCCAAACCATGAAT
>VHBD01000022.1 GCA_016872125.1 Sphingomonadales bacterium | reverse complement strand
CAGATCTCAGGATTGCCAAAACCTGGGCGGCCGTTTCTTCTTCAAGTTCCGTGCGTCGTACCAATTCTTCCAACCCAATTTTGATGACCGACTTTGCGGTATCGCAACCCAAGGCCTTAAGTTCGTCAAGAACCCATCCCTCAATTTCGTCTGAAAATTCATCCAAATCAACATCGGAATCGTCTTCTTGCACATCCCGGAACACATCAATTTCATAGCCCGTGAGCTTTGCGGCCAATCGGATATTATGCCCGCCTTTGCCAATGGCCAAGGAAACTTGATCCGGCTTGAGGAACACATTGACCTTCAGGCTTTCTTTATAAATCTCCAAGCTCATCACCCTGGCCGGACTCATAGCCCGCTGGATAAAGAGTTCCAAGTTGTTGGTATAATTGATGACATCGATGCTCTCGTTGCGAAGCTCCCTGACGATGCCGTGGATTCTGGAACCTTTCATACCAACGCAGGCTCCAACCGGATCAATTCGGTCATCGTAGCTTTCCACCGCGACCTTGGCCCTTTCGCCCGGTTCCCTAACAATACTTTTGATGGTAATCAAACCGTCAAAGATTTCCGGGACCTCCATTTCCATTAATCTCGCCAAGAAAGCAGGATCTGTCCGCGAAATAATAATCCGTGGGGTAATATTTTGCATTTCCACGCGAAGAATTACTGCCTTGAGGGCGTCCCCTTTTTTGTAAAAATCAGCCGGTATTTGTTCTGTTTTAGGCAAAATCAGCTCATTGCCCTCATCATCCAAGACCAATATTTCCTTTTTCCAAATTTGATAGACCTCCCCGGTGATGATATCCCCAACCCTATCCTTATATTTCTTGTAAATATTGTCTTTCTCTAATTCCAAAATACGCTGTACCAAGGTCTGCCTTGCGGCAAGTACCGCACGACGACCGAAATCTTCCAATTTTATCTCATCGGATACCTCTTCACCAACCTCGAAATCAGGCTCTATCAACCGTGCTTCATCCAAAGAAATCTTATCCGGCATTCCCAATTCTTCCGAATCATTCTCAACGATTTCCCTGTTCCGCCAAATTTCAAGGTCCCCCTTTTCGGTATTCAAAATGACATCAAAGTTCTCGTCTGTTCCAAATTTGCGTTTTACCATGCTTCGGAATACATCTTCCATAATTCTCATCATGGTTGCACGATCAATGTTCCTAAACTCTTTGAATTCAGAGAAAGAAGTAATCAGAACTTGATTTTGATTGACGGGTTGGGGTTTGGTTTTAACAGCCATAACAAGGAAATAAAAGTATTTTCAAATTAAGAATTAAGGGAATTGGGCGAGAATAGCGCGCTCTTGAATTTTGTTTTTGAATGTGGTTTGAAGTCTCTATTGGGTTAACAAATATTTGTATAACAATTTTTAAAAAAGAACCACCTTGGCTTCCTTGATTTCAGGAAAGGCGATCGTGCTTTCTAGGCCATCTTTTCCTTTCAATACCAATTTTGAGGCATCTGCCTCCATCAAAGTACCCATTAACACAGCGCCGTTGAGCAGCGTGATTTTGAGTTGACGGCCTAGATGCTGAGGATACTGCCTGCTCAAAACCAACGGGGCTTCGGCGCCAGGTGATCCAACCTCCAGGACTATCGGGCCCTGCCAACCATGCTCATCAATCAGTTTACCCAGAGAGCGGTTAAGGGTTGCACATGCATCAATATTGACGCCCTGGTCACCGTCAACCTTAACCGAAAGCCTTCGAGAATCGGGAGACCACTGTATCCCAACCACAAAATGCGCGGTCCCCTCCAAGGCGAGCTCGATGTGCCCGACTACTTGACTCTTCAAGTCGGTCAATAATTCCGGAGTTTGAGGCAGAGCAATCTCTTCCACATCCCGAATTCGGTCTATAGCCCTTGTTTTGCTTGTCGCCTGCGCTTTTGGTGACATTCCTGTTTGGAATAAATCGTTAGTGGCTGGTTTCAAAATTTAAACAAAAGAAAAGGGGGCTTACGCCCCCTCCATTTCTACCGCAAATATACAGCTTTTGACTGCCCATGCGCCATTCTATATTAAAACTACCTTATCAGAGCCAGCCCGCTCCATAGGCCCCATAAAACAAAACCGCCTCCGAAAGGAGGCGGTTCTAAATTATGCCACAGAATCTATAAACCCTGGCTTATGGGCAATTTACTCCTCCATTACAGAATGGAGTGCTTGGAATTACGTCCGCAAATTCGTCAGCGTATTCACAATTACCAGGGGTTGTCGTATCCCACTTGATGGCTGTATTACCGGGAGCGGTAACCACAAACCTTACATTGAACAACAATCCGTTGATTGTGACCGGATTAAGATTAAACCAAGCCGCACGGAATTGGCGTCTTGTGCTGCTGGTATAAGGTGGGTTAGCATTCAAGTTCGAAAACAAACCGCAATTACTTAGGAAGCCAGCAGAAATAGCGGAGTTTAGGCTGGTCACCGACGAAATACAACGCAGTTTCGTACTATCATAATCTATAGCCAGTGAAATAGCAGCCGTAGGAATTGATCCCATCGTTATGGTCACAGGGACTACGATGGTGTCACCCACGTTACAAGTGCTGCTCAAAACAGGAATAGTCGTCACAACATTGGTACCAGTGCCTACGCATGATGCCGTAATACCGGGTGAGCCGCAGGCTGTAGTGCTAAAGGATTCTTGTGATCCATAGGCCGTACCAACGCTGTTGGTTGCAAAAGCACGCATGTTGTACGTTGTGCTAGCGCTAAGGCCGGTGAGGTTGCTGGTGAAAGATCCGGTTCCCGTTCCGGCGGTGACCGTAGAATTCGCTGTAGTTGGATTAGCCACAGTGCCATAAGCCACACCTCGGGCTGTTACCGATGCCCCACCGTCGCTGGTCACGTCACCACCCGATGTTGCTGTCGAACAGGTCACTGAGCTAGCGGCAGTAGTGGAAACCGAAGCAAGCGTAGCGGGAGGCGCAGAAGTTGTAAACGACACGTTACTACCGTAAGAGGTTCCCACTGAATTGGTTGCATAGGCACGAACATTATAGGTTGTGCTTGCTGAAAGACCGGTAATGTTGCTCGTAAAGGCTCCTGTACCCGTTCCGCCGGAAACAGTGGAATTGGCAGTGGTTGGGTTAGCGGCCGTACCGTAAGCAACACCACGAGCGGTAACCGAAGCGTTTCCATCGCTGGTTACATTACCACCACTCGCTGCGGAAGACGAGGTAATGGAAGTAATAGCGGTGGTAGTCACGGTTGGGGCAACTTGTTGTACTGCCGTGGTGAAGGTTAATTCATTACCATAAGCTGTACCTGCGCTGTTGGTTGCATAAGCACGAACAAAATAGGCCGTAGAAGAACTTAATCCTGTCATACTGGAGGTAAAAGCACCCGTTCCTGTGCCGTTGCTGGTCACCGTTCCGGATACTGTAGGATTGGCTGAGGTTCCGTAAGCAACACCACGTGCGGTAACCGAAGCACCACCATCGTTAGTAATGTTACCACCCGATGTGGCTGCGCTGGCCGTAATTCCAGAAACAGCAGTAGTGGTTAAAGTGGCCGTACATGGGGTAAATTGAAGAGTGCCGTTACACACAAACAATAAGGCAGGACCGTTAGGGGTTCCCGACGGAATTGTTACTCCACCGGCAGGACCAGCGGGGCCGGCAGGACCAGCAGGGCCGGCAGGACCAGCAGGGCCTTGGGCGCCGGCAGGGCCTTGGGCGCCGGCAGGGCCTTGGGCGCCGGCAGCGCCAGGAGCACCGTTGTTACCGGCAGGACCAGCGGGGCCTTGGGCACCAGCGGGGCCTTGGGCACCAGCAGGGCCTTGGGCGCCGGCAGCGCCAGGAGCACCGTTGTTACCGGCAGGACCTTGGGCACCGGCAGGACCGGCAGGGCCGGCAGGGCCTTGGGCGCCAGCAGGGCCAGGGTTTTTGGCATACAAAGCGAATGGAACGCTTAACAATTGGGATGTGCTGGAAATACCGTAGCTGGTACCACCTGCTAAATCGGCTTCAACTTTCAAATAAAAGGCAGCGCTACCCCAGTTAATACCGGCAAAAGTACCTGATTGAGCTACCCCTCCACCGATCTCAATGCTCATCAAGCCGTTGGCGTTGGTGGTTGCAGTATGCCTTTCCATATAAACAACAGAACCGCTTGCAGAACCCGATAAAACGGATACTTGAACGCCAATGCTTTGGTTGGATAGCAATTGTCCGCTGGCGCCACGCATCACCGCTTGGTGGGTGAAGCGCTCAGGAACCTGAGCAAAAACTTGAGATGCCACCATCAGCATCATCAGCATTTGCATGACAAGGATTTGTAAGCCTTTTTTCATGAGTTTGGATTTTAAGGGGTGTTGGTTGGTTTATGGATTGATAATTTTATTTGATTTTGTTGAATTTGAGGCGAGTGGAGAACTCTTGGGTTGCGCTGACAAAATTGAGAGCAACGTGGTATTGTCCCTCTGCCCATGCGCCACTCTCTAGGTTGATTTCTTGGTTGCCGTTTGAGGTAAAGAAGTGGGTGGCTTGATTCACAACCCGGCCGCTCAAATCGGTAACGGTTACAGACAAATCACCGGAGGAAGGAAGGCGTACCGATAAGGTGGTGTTTGCTTGGGTTGGATTAGGATAAACCACCGCTTGCCATGATGAAGGATAGTTACGATTCTGCAACCTTGGCGCAGATAACATAAAGTCCCCGTACGATACAGCCCAAGCATCGGCCAATTCGCTGTATTTACCCATGGCTAATTCTCCTTCACCCTTTCCTGATAATTGAAGGAACAACAAAGGCTCACCGTCGCGGACCTGGAATGGCTCAAGAGAATACCATCCCATACGAAGTTGACGGCCTTCTTGTTTGTAAATTAAATCGGCGTTAGAAGCCTCTCCCCCCATCCGAATGCCTTGAACACTAAGCCCTTCAGGGATTTCTAAATCGATACTCACAGCGCCTAAATCATAAGAGCCCTGTGCATACACGGGCCATTCGATAATGCCGTTAGAGGCCTGGAGCGTTCCGTTAGGATCGAGATTGATCCATTGTTGACGAAGATTAATATCTGGGATATAGGTTCCATTTACATCCCCATAAACCAGAGCAAGATTGCTTTCCTGCAATTCTTGGCCGCTATTGATTTGTTTACTGCTTGGCAAATCATAGGCCCAATCTCCCAATGGAAAACTGTTGTCCGAGCCTACGTAGCGTCGGTGCACCAACAAAGCGTCTGTTCCGTTGATAATATTGGTTCCATTGACGTCACCGGCCAGAAAATTGATTCCTGTCAGGGTAGTCATCACGTTAAAATGCCTCTTCATGATGAGGGCGTCGCTGGAGTTTACGGCACCCAAACCACCCCAGGGTTTGTTGGTGGTTGCCGTCATTTGATAAGTTCCTTGGGGGATGCCGCTGAACAAATAGGCCCCACTGGCATTGGTTCTGGCGGTGTCCACTAGTTGACCGTTAGCAATGAGGTTAATGCGCGTGTTGGTCATTGGGGTTCTGGCCGTATTGGCATAATGCAACAGGCCCGCCAAACGTGCGCCATATATTTCTACGGGGATTTGCACACCGTAAGAAACGCGGCCAATAGAAACACTGGTTTGTTCCACCGAAAGCTGGGCATTGCTGAAGCTCATGGAGCCGTAACCTGCAATGGCCACATCTCCTCCGCTCGACAAAATAGCCGATTGAGCTAAAGCCTGAACAGATAAAACCGCAAAAAAGAGCGCAGAATAAATGGTTTTCCTCATGACGTAGGGTTTATCATTTCAAATATAAGTATTTCACTTTGGAATTCCACATGATTTCCACATTTTAAGAAAAATTTAGAAGGATTTGCCCTTTCTCTACGGCCTCACCGGGTTGAATGACGATAGAAATAACCGTGCTATCGGAATGTGCCCGCAGTACATTCTCCATTTTCATGGATTCCAGGACCAAAATTGGGTCGCCCGCTTGCAATACCTGGCCCTCGGTGATCAAAATCCTCAAGACAAGGCCGGGCATTGGAGCCGTGAGGGCTGTTTGCTTGCGTTTCTTGGTTCCGGCACCTTGAATGTTGGCGAGCAGCAATTCTCGCTTGTTCTTGATGGGTACGCGATAACGAATGCTGTTAATCCGAAAAAGAAGATCGCCTTCCTCCGTTCGTTGCAGATGCTCTAAGCGTATAGATCGCCCATTAATCAATAAATGAAGGGCTTGGCCCGTACCCTGTGAGGAGTCAGCGTCAATGCCCTGAGTTCGACCTTGAATAAAAAGGCGACCTGCCGAATCCACAGAAAGCTGAACCTCCTCGCCGTCCCATAGAATTTGGTAAGGTTCAGAACCGCCCTCTCCCTCTTTTATGGCCGAATTTTGCATAAGTTTGCGAAAATAAGCCTAATGGCCTACAATTTCCCGATAAGAACCAATTTGTTATTCTGCATTGCGGCCATGGTCGTAACAGCCTGCACCCACAGGTCCATTCCGACGGCCAAGCCTACGGGGGCAAGCCCCTTTTCTGAAAACGTGGCCACCTTAAGCGCTATCCAAAACGATACAACCCCCACATGGGCTCAATGGTACCGGGCATCCAGGCCCCTGGATTTCCGCTTGGTTCACACCAAGCTTGATCTCAAACCCCTCTTCGAGACCGCCCAATTGGAGGGCAAAGCATGGATCCGAATGCAAGTTGGATTTTATCCCGTTCAAAGTGTTGACTTGGATGCCCAAGGATTCACCATCCGTCGGTTGGCCATGCGTACCCTCGATGCGGATTCAAACCGCTGGATTGATCTAGCCTACCGCTACAACCGCAAGGTGGTTTCGGCCAAATTGCCCAAAACCCTGGCTGGCGGAACCGCTCTGGAAATTCACATGGACTACCTCGCCTCTCCGGATTCCCTGAACGCGGGGGCGGGATCGGCGGCAATCCAAGGCGAAAAAGGCCTGTACTTCATCCGTCCAGATTCGGTTTACCCTGATAAGCCCCTTCAAGTTTGGACACAGGGCGAAACGGATCATAATTCTTGTTGGTTCCCCACCATTGACGCCCCTAACCAGAAAATGACCCAGCAAATATCGATTCGAGTGGATACGGCCATGGTGACCCTTTCCAACGGAATCATGGTGGGCTCCACTCGGCATGAGGACGGAACACGAACGGACACCTGGCTGCATAATCTACCGCATGCACCCTACCTAGCCATGATTGCGGCGGGCAAATTCTCTGTGACCAAGGATACGTGGAGAAATATTCCGTTGCACTATTACGTTGAGCCGCAATATGCGCCCTTGGCGGCTCGTATATTCCACAGGACGCCAGATATGCTTGATTATTACTCCAAAGTTCTTGGGGTAGATTATCCTTGGTCGAGCTACCATCAAATTGCCGTGAGGGATTTCGTGTCCGGGGCGATGGAAAATACCGGGGCTGTTGTGTTTGGTCAATGGGCCCAACGAAGCGCCAGGGAATTGGTCGATGGATCCGCGGAAGGCACGGTAGCCCACGAAATGTTCCATCATTGGTTTGGCGATTTGGTCACCTGCGAGAGTTGGAGCAACCTTAGCCTCAACGAATCCTTTGCTACGTACGGGACGCCGCTGTGGTACGAACACGCTTACGGCCGAGAAGAGGCCGACGCGGCCTTGGAGGGCAACCTGCGTGATTATTTGGCAGAATCTCGCCGCAAACAAGTGGATCTTATCCGGTATTATTACGAAGATAATGAGGACATGTTTGATCGGCACAGCTATGCCAAGGGGGCGAGAATTCTTCATATGTTACGAAACGAGATTGGCGACAAGGCCTTCTTCGAGTCCCTTCGTTTGTACCTCACCAAGCATCGCTTCAAAGCAGCAGAAATTCATGATTTTCGCATCGTTTGCGAAGAGGTCACCGGAAGGGATTTGCAGGTTTTCTTTAACCAGTGGTTCTTGTCCAAGGGGCACCCTGTGCTTTCGATGAAATACCGTTATGACCAAAACGCTAAACAATGTGTTTTCAATATTTCCCAGAAACACAGCGCCATTCCGGGCAAGCTTTTTTCCTTGCCGATTCAACTTGAATTTTACTTTTACGATTCATCGACTTCCAGACGAATCGTCCTCGACAAGCAAGAACAAGAATTTCGATTTGATTTGCCTCAGCCGGTATGGACGGGGCATGATTTAGGGAGAATTCTCTTGTGCGAATACGACGATCAACGAACTTTTGAAGAATTTGTTTTGCAATTCAAAGGGGGGCTTTTTTACTACGATCGCAAAAGGGCGCTTGAACAGCTTCTTCGCAATCCCCGATTTTTTGGGGCCTGGAACGATCCCGCCAAGGTCACCGAGGCCATGGATTACCAAAACATTGTTACCCGCGCCTTGCGGGACCCTTCCCCGGTTATCCGATCCTTGGCGGCAGAATCCATTCCCGTTCATGTGCTGAAGCAAGATTTTCTACTCTATAAACTGCTCGGTAAAACCGTGGAATCAGATACTCGATCCTCTGTTCGCCAAAAGGCGCTGATCAAACTCATTGAAACCTCAGACTCAGGCACAGCCTTGGAAGTAGGATGGTTGGAGCAAGTACTAAACAAAGACTCCTCGTTGCTCGTTGCAGCGGCTGGCTTGAAGGGTTTGGTCAAAGACCAAGCAGCCAAAGCCCTCGCCACAGCGCGCAGCCTCGAAAGCGAGCCCACCATGGTCAGTGCCTTATTGGATTTTTATGCCCAGCACGGGGAAAGCCAAGACCTCTCGTTTATCGAAAAATCATTGTTACAATTAAGAGACGCTCGTTCCCAGCGCCAATTCGCGGGGTGGCTCAAAGCCTATAACAAAGCCGTGATGAGGCTGGACCAAAAAGGCCGAGGGATAACCCTTTACAATAAATTATCACAACACCCTTCGGGTAGAATTCGTGCCATCGCATCAGAACAAAAATTGGATTTGGAGGGCAAGTAGAATCGCAAGCATGCGCATCGGTCATCCCTGTAACGGCATGACCATCAGGCTTTGATGAATAAGGTACATCTCTCGCCCGGGGAGGCGAAGGCAGCGGTATCGAGTGCGGCCTTTGGGGCCTTTGAGAAAGGTCATACCGGCTTTGGTGCGGAAGCGCGCTCCCTCATTCAATTGCTCCAGCGGGTACCAGCCCTCTTCTTGCCCTTCGTATTTCCGAAGCCATTCCATCAATTCCGGTTGTGCACAGCCCGAAACTTGAGGGTTTCGCATGGCTCTTCGAAGCGGCCCGTGCATGGCCTCCGGGAAAAATCCGCGTTGGATGGCCCCGTTAACCAGGCTTGCATACGCTTTGGCCCATTCGACTCCATGAATTGCAACGCGGGGGCCGTAATCCACCCAATTCAACAAATGCGCGTATTCATGAAGAAAGATGAGCAGAAAACTCAGGGGCCTAAGGTTGTAATTCAGCGTGATGACGTGGCCTCTTCCTTTCCACGGTGGACGGTAATCCGCAAATTTGGAACTTCGTTCTTGAGTGATTAGCAATTCAACCCCATGAACAATCAATAGCTGCGCAACCCACACAGCGGCCTCCTCGCTCATGTACGGTTTAAGCTTCTGAATAAGGGGGGTTAGAAGAGCCCTGTTTTGATAATTAGGTACGCGGGTCAAATCAATAAACAAAGGCGATAAACCAAAAATGAGCCCGCATAGGCCAGGAAACTAAGGTAAGCAAGTTGAAGCATCGGCCATTTCCAGGATTTGGTTTCCATACGCGTCGCGGCAATGGTGCTCATGCATTGCAAAGCAAAGGCATAAAAAATTAACAAGGACCAGACCGTTGCGGAATCAAACATGGGTTGATGGGTACCTGCCTTGAGATCGGCCCCCATCCTTTCTTTCAGCCGCTTTCCGGTTTGGGGATCATCCGGATCTCCTTCGAGCCCGTAAATGGTGGCCATGGTGCCCACAAATACTTCCCTTGCCGCAAAGGAAGTCACAAGAGCAATTCCTATTTTCCAATCAAAACCCAACGGCTCCACCACAGGCTCTAGGGCTCTTCCCAAGACGCCGGCATAGCTTTGTTCCAGCGGCGGGGCTTCTTCTTGGCCTCGGAGGGTGGCCATCATGTTGTTTCTTGGACCGAATGAAGACAATGCCCACAACAACACCGAAACCAAAACAATTACCTTACCAGCGCCTTGCACAAAATTAACACAATACCTTGCGGGCACCTGCCATAAATTGCGGGAAACCGGCCATTGATAGGGGGTAATTTCAAGCATAAAATAGGACGGGCCTTTGGGCTTGATCCAATACTTCATCACCAACGCAGAGCCTATGGCCGCCACGACCCCCAATAGGTACAGCCCCATCATGGTTAGACCTTGAAGACTAAAAATGCCCAACCAATAGCCGCCCGGCACGGCGAACTGGATCAGCAGAGCATAGACCGGAAGCCTTGCGCTGCAGCTCATGAGGGGCAACACCATGATGGTGGCCATCCTTTCTTTCCAGGACACAATGTTACGAGTCGCCGTTATCGAAGGCACAGCGCAGGCAAAGCCCCCTATCATCGGCACGATTGACTTCCCGTTAAGGCCAATCGATTTCAAGCCATGATCCATCAAGTAGCTGACCCTCGACATGTAACCGCTTTCTTCAAGCACCACCAGAAAGAAAAACAAGAGAAAGATCTGCGGCACAAAAACCAAAACGCCGCTAATCCCCGGTATCAAACCTTGCACCAAAAACCTTGCCCATCCGGGGTATTGCGATTGCAGGGCCTGCTGGGTGTAGTCAGCGGCCCATAACATCATGCTTTCGATCCCATCCATGGGGTAAGAGGCCCAAGCAAACAGGGCCTGAAAAATCAGGGACATCACCGCCACAAAAACCACATAGCCCCAGAATGGATGCAACAGAACCCTATCCATCGAATTCGGTAAGGCGGGTTTGGCTTTGGTTTCGTGAACCGGACATGATTTAAGCTGAGCCGCAATGAGGCTGTAGCGCTCCACGGTTTCCTTGGAATGTTGCCGACGAATTTCTTCTTGACGAGCAGGAGGCGATGAGGCTTCGGGGGAATCGTATAACTGCTTCCACTGATCGGCAGGAGACGGTCCCGCACCCCGTTGGCCAACCGCATAGGCCTCCAATGGCTTACGGATTGCCCGTTGAATTTCTGGCAATCCTCTACCCTTGCGGGCATCGGCAGCCACGGCAACCAAACCAAGTTCATCGAAAAACCACTGGATCACGCCCTTAAGGCTTGGGCTGCTTACGCGATCGGCTTTGTTCAATACCACCAACATGGGTAGATTGAGGTCGCGGATTTGACTGATCAAGAGCATGCTTCGAAACAGGTTCGAGGCATCGAGCACCAACAAAATTAGGGTAGGCGTTTGCGGTTCCAAGGAGGCCTGGATCAGCTCACGGCAGGCGACCTTTTCGTCTTCGGATTGCGGATACAAGCTGTAGGTCCCAGGAAGGTCCACCAAATCAGCCATAACGCCGTTGCCCAAATCCAAGGTGGATTGAAGGCTCTCTACGGTAACGCCCGGAAAATTCGCTGTTTTTTGGTGCAAACCCGAAAGGGCATTGAACAGGGTGCTTTTGCCGGAATTGGGATTTCCTGCAACGTAGATTCTACGCCGCATCATCCTTGCGTTGATGTTATTGCAAAAAAATCCATGTCCGCCACGGGGGATTCTCCCCATCGAACCATGACCGCCCTAGCCTCTTCGGCCCTTAGCGCCAAGACATAGTCCGCAACCTGCAAAGCAAGAGCGTGGCCGCCGGAGGCCCGATGGACGATTTCCACCCATTGCCCAGGAAGGCAGCCCATTTCCATAAGCTTTAGCGAAAGATCTCCCTCAATGAGTTGGATAACCCTCAACGGCTTGCCCATTGGCGCGGTATTCAAATAGCCCTCAGCATTGGAGCGCCCCGGTAGATCACCCATGAAATTGATCCGTTTGGTTGGGCTTGTCTTGAAAATTCTCACCGATTTGAGGACAATTGCAGCCCCGCTTACGAACAGATGCACAACTTGTTATGAAAAACAAGATGAAAAACAAGGCGATTTTTGGAAGTGCCCATTTTGGAAATTCCGAGCGGCTTGCGCGCCCAATAAAAAAAATCGAATAAAAAGGGAACATGGTCTCGGTCAAATTTAAGGTCTTTTGGGGATTCAACCTCGGGTATAAACCCTCTGAACGCGATCCGAAATGGAGGTTAAAATTTCATACGGGATGGTATCGCAGGTTTTGGCCCATTCCTCGATGGTGCCGGGCTCCCCAAAAAGACAAACCTCATCCCCAATTTCAACGTCCATATCCCCCAAATACACCAAACAAAAATCCATGCTGATTCGGCCAATGGTTGGAACGGGCCTGCCTTTGCATTGCATAGTGATTTTGCCCAAGCCCAAGGCTCTTCGCAAACCATCCGCATAACCTACGGGCAGAACACCAACTTGGCCATCCTGGGGCATGCAACCCGCGTTGCCGTAGCCAATACGATCGCCTTGACGCAGCCAATGGATTTGAGAAATCACGGTTTTGAATTTAGTCAATGGCTTAAGCTGCGCCTGTAGATTGCCTGTGGGCTCAAGCCCATACAGCCCAAGCCCCAAGCGAACCATGTCGCCTTGAAAATCCGGAAAACGAAGAATCCCTGCCGTGTTCAAAGCATGAATCAAAGGCCTGTAACCGATTTGTTTTTGGAACCTATCGGCAAAGGATTGTAATTCCAACCATTGCCGCTGACTGTACGCGTCTTGGCTTGCGTCTTCGGCCGAAGTAAGGTGGGTGTAAATGCTGCAAACGCGCAATCCACCGCCGGTAGTTTGGAGCAAATCCAGGGCCTTGGTGTGCTCAGAAAGCGAAATGCCCAAACGCCGCATACCCGTATCCAATTGCAAATGAACGCCGACGGGTTCACCGGTCACGCCGGACCGGTCACGCCCAAGGGCTATCCAGTTTTGGATTTCCAAACAATCGTATAAATCCGGCTCCAAATTGGCCTTGAGCAAGACGTCCGGGTGAATATTCCCGCTGTTCATCACCATGATGGGCAAGCGAATGCCTTCGTTGCGCAATTCCAGGCCTTCTCCGGCATAGGCCACCGCGAGGTAATCAGCCCCCGCCTCTTCCATAGTCCTTGCAATTTCGATGCTTCCACTTCCATAAGCCCTTGCCTTGACCATGACCATCACGCGGACGCCAGGTTGAAGCGAACTTTTGAAGAGCCGAAAATTGTGTTTGGCGGCTTCCAAATCAATCTCCAAAACGTTTTGATAACCCAAAACCAAGAGCCGCTGCTCTATACGCTCAAAAGCAAATTTACGGGATCCTTTCACCAGCACCGTTAGACGACGTAAATCGTTCAAAGGCCAACGCTGCAACAGGGCTTCGGTGGATTCATAACGAAATACCTTTGTGGATTCGCTTTCGGAAAATTGGATAGCGTCCCATAATTTACCCACAAGAACCAAGGTGTCCCACCCAAAGGAAATCAAAAGATCCCTTAATTCCATGAGGGTGTGAATTGGTTCAATGTGGGGGTTGGCTCTTGCGATATCTGGCTCGGATAACACAATAACACCCTGATTGCCCCCACGACGTGAGGACCACTCTTCCAGGGCCAATTTAAGGGAATCTCTGTCCAGGCTGTAACTGTCGTTGATGAGTCGAGAAGATCCTGGTAATTCCCTTATTTCTAGACGCATAGGTAATGGTCGCAAGGAGGCAAATCGGGGCCCGATTTCGGGGCGCCATTCTCCGCCAGCCCAAAGCAATAACGCGGCGCCCGTGATGTTTTCCAAAACCGCGCGGTGGCTGTTTGGAGATTCAAATTCGATGGTCTCTGCTTGGTCTGCATCGAATAAGCCCAAAGTCATATGCGAGGGGTGGGCTTGTTCTGCTCCTGCAACCCATAACATCATTCGTTGGGGATCAAGATTCTTAGCCAACACCTCCTCTTTCCAGGTAGTCCAATGGTCCCTTAGGTTTTCTGTGTCTTGAAATTCCCAAAAAACAAATCGACAAGAGTTGGCTTTTTCCATGTGTTCCCGCCAAACCCCCGGAAACCTAAGGACGACGTCAAGCCTTGCAACAAGGGTATGGGAGTGAACAAAGAGCTTTAATTTTTCGCGAAGTTTCTGCGCTTCATCCTCAAAGCCTTCGCGGTGTGCCGGGCCAAAGTGAACTAGCAGGCCCAAATCAGGCTGAAGAATCTGGGCGATGTTTTCCATTTCTCCTGATTTGGAAATACCGGCTTCCATCACAGCCCAGGGGTGACGCTCTTGCAGGCCCAAAACAGACAGAGGAACACCCAATTGAGAATTGAAACTGCCTGGTGTTTTGCCGGGGATTACCCAATCCGCAACGAGATCGGTCAGCCATTCTTTGACCTGCGTTTTGCCGTTAGAGCCGGTGATGGCCCATAGGGGGCGACCCCATTGCCTACGATGCTCTGCGGCAACGGCCTGCAATGCCGTTAAGACCTTGGGCACAACAAGTACGCTTGCCCCCGCAAGCTTGATCATCTCCGGTGTTTGCTCCTGATCCACCACAAAATTGCGAATACCCATGGTATAGGCCTGTTCAAGGTATTGATGGCCATTACGGGCATTGGGACCCTGCCCGCTCAGGGCCAAAAAGACCGCTTTTCCTGGGGAGGAACAGCGCCTGGTATCGTAAACCCACTCTTCGATGGGGATATTTAGACTCGCTTCCTTGCTCAGCCACCTGGAATTGGGGCAAACAGCGGCTACCCGCTCCAAGGTCCATATCAATTCCGCCCCTTTAATCATGGTACGCGCAAAAATACCGAAATTTGAAGCCCCTTGAACGAAGGAGGCCTCTTGAACGAAGAATACCACAAACCCCTTGGGCCTAAGCCCGATAAACCCCAAACCGTGCTTGCGCGGTTGATGCGTTATTGCTCGCGGCGCGAATGTTGTTCTGGACAAATGATGCTTCGCTTAGCGAAAACCACCCT